>NZ_CAAAFR010000183.1:40505-116435 GCF_900634745.1 Protofrankia symbiont of Coriaria ruscifolia | reverse complement strand
GCGCCCGGCCGGACCCATCCAGTCCCCGACACGGCCTAATTCAGCGGTCTCCTAGTCGCGTCTGGCCCGGTGTGGGTTGCCTCCCACCCGGGCCTTCTTCATGTCCAGAAGGCCCGGAACCTTGCCTTGGTGAGACGAGGTTGCCTCCCCGTCTCACCGTTGTTGGGTTGTACCAACAACATCATTGATACAGGGCGCTCGGCGCGAGTGTCAAGAGTTGTTAGCCTGTGGGTACAGCCTTGCAGGTCGCGGGCAGGCGAAGGGATGAAATTGATCTTCAACCCGGCGGATCCACGACCGCTGTACCACCAGCTCGCCGCGCTGCTCCGTGGGCAGATCCGCTCTGGTGAGCTGGCTCCAGGCACCCAGATCCCCACAGAAGCCGAGCTTGCTGAGCAGCATGCGACCAGCCGCAATACGGTCCGGCTGGCGCTGAACCTGCTACGTAACGAGGGTCTGCTGATCTCCAAACGAGGGCTAGGGAGCTTCGTCCGGCCGGAGCCGCCGATGAAGTACTACGCGTCGCTTACGGGCTCCCGCCGCAAGCGGCTCGAAGCGAACCGACGGCGGGACACCTTCGCCCAGCAGATCGAAGCGCAGGGAAAAACGCCGAGGCAGGTCAGCACGACGGAGGTCGTCGTGGCCGACGATGAGATCACTACTCATCTTGCCTTGCAACCAGGCCAGCCAGTCGGGGTGCGCTGCAGGGTGATGTATGCCGACGAGGAGCCGCTGCAACTCAGGGACAGTTACTACCCTCTCGACATCGTCGAGGGAAGTAAGATCATGGACTCGGCTGATGTTATCGAGGGAACGGACCAGGTCCTCGAAGACCTCGGGCACATCCCCACGCGATACGAAGACGAGATTACCTGGCGCATGCCGACTGCGGAGGAATCCACCAAGCTGCGCCTAGCGCCCGGAGTCCCCGTAGGTCGACTGCTTCGAACGAGTTTCGATCAACAGGACCGGCCGATTGAGGTCTACGTCGTGATACTGCCCGCAGATCGTCATGTCCTGCTTTACGAGATATCTGCTGAATAATCTGCGCCATCAACTACGGGGTGCACAAATGGCCATTTTTGGTAGTTCCTCAAAAATTCCCTAATGCACATTGCGGACAAAGCGCAGCTCTTTAGCTCGATTATGTTACCGTGGCTACTTACGCGGCCTCTGTCTGATGACGACATGCGGGGTGGGGTAAGTCTCTTGCGGCTGCATGCTGATCTAGTACGAGCAAGGCAAGCTCCTCGAACCATCCAGCGTCACGGGCGAGCTCGCGATCGCCAGCAATAGGGCATGGTCCTTAGCCGTCTGGGTCGACGAAGGTGTCCCAGTAGGCCCGATCTTCCTCGAAGCCTGCGATCTCCACTACCGGCCCGGTTGGCCGTGCAACAAGGACCGCATAGAAGACGATGGGTCCGAACGCCCCATTCGGCTCAAGGATCAACAGCCGAGCCGCACCGCCCGTGGTCGAGGGCAGGTTATCCCAGTTGTTCGCAAAAGCGAACCTCGCTGTCCGCACCGGTAGTGCCATGAACTCGTGGAACGTCGGCCCCGAGTAGCTCATGCTTCGACCGTTCGGGTAGGTGGCCTCAGCGGCAGCGAGGAAATCGGCCCCGTAGGTGACCGTGTGTTTGGTCACTGGGCGAGGCGCCCTTGACGGGCGTACTCCTCACCGATCTGCCGCAACCGGTCCATCATCCGAGGCGATGGCTGCGGCTGATGTTGCGGCAGAAGGGCTGCTACGTAAGGGATGTCCTCGCCATCGTCGACGAGCTGCCATCCGGGCTCACGGTGGGACCGCTCGCTGGCATCCGCGTTGGTGTGGCCACGGAGCAGGTTGACGGCGTCTTGGACAGCCTTCAGCTCGGTAGCGCTGAACAGCTCCCGGCGAGCTGGTCTGGTCGGCTGGAGCCGGTGCTGTTCATAGCCAAGGACGCGCTCCTTGATCAGCACCGCGTCACCGTTGCCAATCAGATGGTCCCGGATCGCTCGGAGACTGCGCGGTGCAGGTCCTCGTTCGAGCTTGCGATACCGAACACCGGTGATCGGAAGGCCGGTCTCGCGGACGTGGGCGAATTCGGCGAAGTACAGGACTTTGTTGGCCTTGGTGGCCCCCCCGTAAGGGTCGTCAGCCAGCTCCTCGGCGACCAGAAGTAGTAGCTCGGCGAACTTGGCCTCGTCTGGCCGTACGTCGAGGTCGTCACGCTGGAGGCTGTCGGTGACGATGCGGTCGTGCTCGTCCATGACGTGGGACCCTCCCTGCTTGCAACCGTGTAGACCGTTCCGCAAGCATGGCGTAACGGCGCGTCCGCCGGAAGACTCCACGCTTGCCCGTATCTTAGTCGAACGATTGTTCGGAGCCAAGCCGTTGACCTGGATCACAGCGTGGGCTTCCATTTCCCATTCTTGACACTCCAGATCAACACAACTTGACCAACTGCTACGATAAGTGACCGTGTTCGCGGCCAGATGAGTACTGGCAGACTCCGGTCGCAGGGGCGCGTCCCTGGATACCGAGCGTCAGTCCGGAGTCGGTTGCTCCGAGTTCGAACCGGGCTCTGTGTCAACTTTCCCTACTTGTTCGAGTAGGGGTGCGGCCCTTGCCCGGCCGGGAGAACCCGGGGTAGGGCGAAGCCTGCCCGACCGACGGAGGTGATCAGCTCAGCCCGGAGTCTGCGAAGGGATCTTCACCGGGTGGCCGGGCCGGCCACGCTCCGGACTGCGCGTGGCGCTGGGGCGCCATGCTCGCCGGCGCGTCGTCCCGACCACCCGGTCCTCTGTGGACAATACGTGGACACGTGCCAGCGCGCCGAGCGGTCGTTTCGCATCGTGGCAGGTCAAAGCCATGATCGCGCCAAGATGGGCACAGTCTGTAAAACCGCCGGCTCAGCCTACGTTGGTTCGAACCCAACACCTGCCACCACCCCTCGCACCATCCTGGAAGCCCAGGTCAGCGCTCCCGTCGCGCATCGACGGGGTCGCTGTCGTCTCACGGTTGTTCGCGGCTTATCCCGGTCATCGCTGACTGCGCGTGCACAGCGCATGCACACGATCATCAGTCGCTATCGGGACGCAGCGCCGCCTTGATTTCAGACGGAATCCTGTTCATCCACATGTAGGTCGTGGTCTCGCCGAACACGGTCGGGTCACCGGCGGCGATACGGGCACGGTCGACGTTGACACCGGCCTGGATCTCGGGGTTGGCGCACAGCACGGCCTGGGGCCACCAGCGGTCGACGACCCGCTGTAGCGGGGCCAGGTCGATGGCGTCGTCCGAGGCGACGATGGCGGCGTGGAATTCGGCCTCGAACTCGGCGCGGCGGGCGGGGTTGAGCGCGCTCGAC
This sequence comes from Protofrankia symbiont of Coriaria ruscifolia, assembly GCF_900634745.1. Classification (NCBI taxonomy): domain Bacteria; kingdom Bacillati; phylum Actinomycetota; class Actinomycetes; order Frankiales; family Frankiaceae; genus Protofrankia; species Protofrankia symbiont of Coriaria ruscifolia. The sequence goes on along the minus strand of NZ_CAAAFR010000183.1, from coordinate 113,085 downwards.
GCGCTGACGGACGGTGTAGGGCGGCATCGTCACATCCGTGCTCATCCACCCGTGATGCGACCATCACCCTGCCTGTACGCCTCCGGCCGGCCCGCGTGCCGTCCGACTCCGGTGAGCCAAACCGGGGCAGTCTCGGCTGGATATATGACCGGACGGTGGCCAGCGTTGTTCTCCGGCTGGCGTGAAAATGTGGTGATGGTGACGTTCAAGATTAATCTGTTGGTGGTATACACCGCTGACCTTGATGCCTGCGGGGAGTTCTACGGACGGCTCGGGCTGCGGTTCACGCGGGAACGTCACGGGTCGGGGCCCGAGCACCTGGCCGCGACCCTCGCGGACGGCAGCGTGCTGGAGCTGTACCCCGCTCGATCGGGAGTGCCGACCGGCCGTCTGCGGCTGGGTCTCACGGTGGATCCGGGTACGACTGAGCCACCGTTGCCGCCCGGCTGTCATGTTCTGCAGGATCCCGACGGACGCACGGTGGACCTTCAGGTGGGTATCCGGTAGCCGACCACGGCGGCACCGTGAACGAGGGCTTCTTCACCGTCCCGGTACGGACGTCGTTTCGGTACGGACGTCTGTTTCCACCCCTGGTACAGGCGTCGGGCTGTATAGAGTCCGCAGGCATGGGTGACATCGGCATGCTTGCCGCCCGCGTCCGGGCTGCGTCCCATCTGACCGGTCAGTTTCTGCTGCGCTCCGGTCGGACCAGCGGCGAGTACTTCGACAAGTACCTGTTCGAGGCCGACCCGGTGCTGCTCGCCGACATCGTCGACGCGATGCGACCGTTGCTGCCCGTGGACGTCGACGTGCTGGCCGGTCTCGAGCTCGGCGGAATCCCGCTGGTCACGTTGCTGTCCCAACGTACGGGACGGCCGGCTCGGTTCGTCCGCAAGAAGGCCAAGGAGTACGGCACCTGCCGCACCGCCGAGGGCGGAGATGTCGAGGGCCTGCGGGTCGTCCTCGTGGAGGACGTGGTGACCAGCGGCGGCGCCGTTGTGGAAGCGGCCCGGGTCCTGCGGGAGCAGGGTGCGATCGTCGAGGACGTCCTGTGTGTGATCGACCGTCAGGAGGGTGGCCGGGACAGCCTTGCCGCGCTCGGTCTCACCCTGCGTGCGGTCCTCACCCGTGCCGAGCTGGACGCCGCCGCCTGAGCCCTGTCGCCGTCCTGAGCCCTGTCGCCACTGTCGCCATCCTCAAGTCCCTGAGGCCTGTTGCCATGCCGTTGCTGTTCGTCTACGGCACCCTGTGCTTTGCGGAGGTTGCCCAGGCCCTGCTCGGCCGGCGGCCGTGTTCGCAGCCGGCCGCGGTTGCCGGTTGGCGGGCGGCGGCGCTGCCCGGTCGGGTCTATCCCGGTCTGGTTCCGGACGCCGTGACAACGGCGGTCGTGGCCGGACGCGTACTGTCAGATCTCAGTCTGCGGGAGCGGACCGTTCTCGACGTCTTCGAAGGCGATGAGTACGAGGTGCGGCGCCTCGCGCTTACCGACGGGCGATCGGCATCCGCCTATGTCTGGCGTGACGTCGCGTTCGCCTTGGACGAAACCTGGGACGCGGAAGCGTTCGCCGCGGCCCACCTGTCGGCATTCATATGGCGTTGCTGTCGTTCCTGACCGAGAACAACGGTCCTTCCGCCCAGTTTTCCCCTTTCCAACACCTTCCTTTCCAGCGTCTTTCTTTTTCCTGACAGAGCGAATCTCATGACGTGGCGAACCGCCTTTCCGCGGCCGGACGTGAGCGATCGACGCCGGCATCCAACCCTCTGGAAGAGGGCCGGAACGCCGCCGTCGTCGAGCTCCTGCTGTTCGCTCCCCGGTGTTCAGCGAGTTGGCACATCAGGGCCGGGCCGGGTGCTTCCCGCGGTGGACCGGGAAGGTCCGGTGTATTCCGGTCGGTCCGTGGGGGTCTCGATCCGGTCGGTTTCGGGATAGGGCTCGTAGGAGCCGCGCAACGGCGCGTCGTACCTGGTCAGCGCATAGATCACGAGTACGTCGAGCGCGATGACGACGACTGCCCACACTGGGAAGACCGCGAGGAAGGCCAGGTGCGCGACCGCGTTGATCACACAGATTGCGATTGCAGCCCAGCGGGCCCACTGCTTGCCCGTGAGCAGACCCGCGGTGACGGCGATCTCGACGATGCCCATGGCTATCAGCAGCCAGCCCCAGAAGTTCAGGTCCTGGTAGATGATCGTACCATTTTCGCCGACAAGGTACGCGTAGTTGTCGAGAGCGGCAATTCCATAGATGAGATTGTGGAAGCCCGCGATGAAGATGATGATCGCGGCGAACACCAGCCATCCGCCGGTGCGTACTGACCGTGCCGGTTCCATTGAATCCTCCCTGGAGCGTGGCGGGACGCTTGGCGACCCGGGACCCAAAGGCCTCCGGCGGCGCGGGAAGAACATGATCGCACCGCCTTTGGCCGGCTAGCGACCCCAGGACCTGAGGTCTCCGGCGGCGCGGAAAGACCACGATCGCGCCGCCCTTGGCCGGCTAGCCCACTTGGCCATGCCCTCCGTGTGCCCTCCGTGCGCCCTCCGCATGCCTGCGCGTGCCCCGGACATGCCCGGTTGCCCTACATTCCGGCCTGGGACTGCTCCTTGACGGGAAGCCATATCCGGGCAGGCGAGATCCGGCGATGTCCACCGATGGTGATATGTAGTCACAGCAGACGATCGGGTGACCAGACGATCCGGATCAGGAGGGAACGCCCAGCTCCCCGGGCCACCGGTTCCCCGGGATATTAGGGATATTAGAGACGTTAGGGACGGATGATGGTGACCGCGTTGGAGTCCGCGTCCCAGCGCAGCCAGCCGTACTGGAAGGTGCTCTGCCGTCCCCCCTCAACCGGGTACTCGTCGCTGACCGGCAGCCCGAGATCCGAACCGGCGGCACCGAGCGACAGGTAGTAGTTGAGGATCGCTCCGTGGATCTCGTGGGCGTCCGTGGAGCTGCTCCAGTAGATCCGGCCACCCTGGAACGCCGACTGCCGGCTGCCCGAAGCCTCCGCGTCCACCTCGTCGCTGGTCGGTCGTCCCAGGAAGCTGTTGCTGCCGCCCAGGTTCAGATATTTCGCGCTGATCCCGCCGTGAACTTCGTGGACGTCGGTCGCCACCGACCAGAAGAGCAGTCCCTGCTCGAACTGCCTCCACCGGCCGCCCCCGCCGGCGGGTTCCTCGTTGCGGATGGCAGCTCCCAGCATCGGAGGCACGCGGGGGTCCGCGCCGTAACGCCGGTCGATCTCGCTGACCCGCCCGTCGGCGTTGGCCGACAGCGCATCGGCACCGCAGCAGACGATGTTCATGTCGACGTTCCCGGTGATGCCGGGAAGGCTCCCGGAGGAGGTGAACTGCCACATTGCCCACTTCTGCCACCCGCCGGGCAGGGGTCCCGGGGACGAGCCTCCGTTGTAGATGGCGAACCACAGCGGGTAGCGAGAGAATGACGTGGTGTTCTTCATCGTGTCGCTCCAGAACGACCGGTAGGTGTACAGGATGGGAGTGCGTCCGGTCTTCGTCTCGATCTCCTCCATGAAGGCGCGAGTCCAGGTGGTGAGTTGGTCGGCTGACAGTCCCCCATGGGCCTCGAGGTCGAGGATGGGGGCTATATGACCGTTGGAACGGGTGAGGCCGGTGACGGTGAGGAACCGGTCAGCCTGTTCGGTCGCGGTCGCGATCGGCAGGACGGGCCGGGCGTAGTGGTATGCGCCGACCACCAGACCTGCCTGGACGGCACGGGTGCGGTCAGTGGCGAAGTACGGGTTGGTGTAGGTCATGCCCTCGGTCGCCTTGACGATGGCGAAGGTGACGCCGGACGAGCGGACCGCTGCCCAGCCGATCTGTGCGCCGCCGGGGTGCTGCCATGACGAGATGTCGATACCTCGCGGCCACGCAGCCGGGATTGCCTGCGCAGACTGAACCGCGATTGGCGCGCCCTCACCGGATGAGGCCACGGTTGTGCCCTCCGTCATGGGGACGGCGGCCGTGGTTCCCTCGGCCGGGGCCATCGCGTCGAATGTGGCGGCCACGTTACGAATAGTCTGATTACGGATGATTTGAACTTCTGGATGACCCGTCCGGAAGCTGCCGGCGGTTGCGAAGGCGATGAGAGTCAGCGCTGCCGCGGCAACCGTGCGTGTGCTACCCCACCGGCGGCGAGTCCGCCGACGGTGGGTGGGCAGGACGGCCTGGCCCGGCCCGCCGTCGTCCTGGCGGGCGGGTGCGATGTGCATGGGAGCTCCCTGGCGTGTTCGGGTGGACTGGCCGGCGGGTGATCCCAGATGGCAGGCTTACTCGACCAACTACTACGCTAAGCAAAGTATCTACTACTTACAGATACGTATACGGCACGCAAACCGACTTTGTTGTTACTCACAGTTTCAGATCTTTACGATCTGATCCATTTTCATGACATGGAGTAGCGTCTCTGCGACGGGGGATCGTGGCGTGCGACGAAGATCTATTCGTGCCGGGTCGCGGAGTCCCACGCGGGGTTGCGTACGCAACCCGGGTGCGTGGTAGCCCCGGGAAAGCTGTGACCGTCGACAGACGTGGCGAGGCCGGTGCGCGGGTCTGCCGGGCTGGGCGCGGGTCTGCCGGGCTGGGCCGGACGGGTTGCGGGGTGGCCCCAAAGCCGGTTTGCGGGGCGCCGTTAGGCGTTGGGTGTCGACGGCGACCGCGGGTGAGTGTCACTACGGACGGGCCTGCGGTACGCGATGCCGCGCTGTCGTGTAACCTTAGGCGCGCGTACCCGCCCCTTTAGCTCAGTCGGCAGAGCGTCTCCATGGTAAGGAGAAGGTCTACGGTTCGATTCCGTAAAGGGGCTCTGTGGCACCGGTCGGTAGCCGGGTGACCGGTTGTCGGCCGCTACTCCGTCGGTTCGATCAATCGATGGGGTAGGTCCACCCAGGCGGTGTAGCTCAGCCAGGCAGAGCAAGCGGCTCATAATCGCTGTGTCGCCGGTTCAAATCCGGCCACCGCTACCGGGCGGGTCGCGACCCGCCGAGGACGGCGCCCGGTCGTCCTGTATGACCAAACTTTGGTTCGTTCTTGTCCGACCTGCAGGGAAGAGGCACAGCAGCGTGGCCGCCACCGACGTCCGTCCGAAGATCACTATGGCGTGTCAGGTGTGCAAGCACCGCAACTACATCACGCGCAAGAACCGTCGCAACGATCCCGACCGCCTGGAGCTGCGCAAGTTCTGCCCGAACTGCCGGCAGCACACCGAACACCGAGAGACCCGCTGACCCGGCCCGGGGTATCTCCCCGGGTATCTGCGGCCTCCAGGATGCTGTCGGGTCACCGTCGGCCTGTCGGCATGGCAGCAGGGAGGCATGGGGTTAGTGTTCAGCCTGTCGGATTGATCTCTTCGCTGTTGGTGATCGTCGCGTCGGCTACTGGAACCTCTCACCCTGTCCGATCGACGCGTTGGAGTGCCCTGTTCTGGGGCGCTCCAGGGTAATTCCAACCGCGGGGACGGTGAGATCGGAGCATGCGATGCCGCTCAATCGGGATTTTGTCGGGCGCAGGTTCGTCGCGGACACTCCGTTCCTGGTCGGTCGCGAGCACATCCGGCAGTTCGCGATCGCGATCCATGAGGACAGCCCCCTCTGTCACGATCTTGAGGCTGCCAAAGCGGCCGGCTATGTCGATCTTGTTGCGCCGCCCACCTTCCTGACGGCGGTCGCCATCTGGCGGCCTGTGGTTCCGGTGCTTGACCCTAACCTCGGCCTCGACTTTTCGCTGGTGGTGCACAGCGAACAGCGCTATTCGCTGCGCCGGCCGGTCGTTGCCGGTGACGAGATCGTTGTCTCCGCCACCATCACCGACATTCGTAACGCCGGGCGCAACGAGTTGCTGATCAGCGAGTACGAGTTTGTCACGACCGGCGGAGAGCTGGTCGCGACCGGCCGGACGTCGTTGGCTTCGCGCGGAACCGCGGCCTAACCGGCCGAAGAGCGCGCGACCATGGGTGTTTGCGCGTTCGGAGGCCCCGAGGATCAGGAAGGGTGCTGAGGCGCTCACATGCCTGCCATCGTTGACTATGACGACGTCGAGGTCGGTACCCGGATTCCGGAGCGGGAATTCCGGATCCGTCGGGAAGATCTTGTCCACTACTGCGGAGTCTCGGGCGACTTCAATGTGATCCACTGGAACGAGCGGGTGGCGCAGAGCGTCGGCCTGCCCGGTGTGATCGCTCATGGGATGTACACCATGGCCACGGCCGCCCGGCTCGTCACCGACTGGGCGGGCGATCCTGGCAGCGTGGTCGACTACGGCGTCCGGTTCTCCTCCCCGGTGCCGGTACCGGACGACGACGAGGGTGCCACGCTCGTGGTGAGCGGCGTCGTCGAGAAGAAGCTCGACGACAACCGGGTGGTCGTCAATCTGACCGTACGATCCGGCGGCAGCAAGGTGCTGCTGGCGTCACGGGCCACCGTTCAGCTCGCCTGACCAGGATCCCTGACCGCTGCGGGCAGGGATCCGGTAGCGACGGTGTGTCCGCTGGCCGTGGCTTGTGGACACTGGGCCGTAGCTTTTGGGCACACCGTCGACTGGTTGGCGGGTACCTGCCTGCGCGCTGGTCAGTGCGCCTCGGCCAGCAGGTCGGACAGGCGCTGTACGCCCGTGACCAGGTCCTCGTCGCCGAGTGCATAGGACAGGCGGGCGTAACCCGGAGTCCCGAACGCCTCACCCGGCACGATTGCCACACCTGCCTCCTCAAGGATGAGCGTGGCCAGCTCGGCCGAGGTGGCCGGGGTCTTTCCCCGCAGCGTGTGCCCGAGGACGCCAGCCACCGACGCGTAACAGTAGAACGCCCCGTCGGGGAGCGGGCACACCACCCCGGGCGTGTTGGAGAGCATCCGGTGCATGGTCAGCCGTCGCCGGTCAAAGGCGTAGCGCATCTGCACGACGGCATCCAGCGGCCCGGTCACGGCCGCCAGCGCCGCGGCCTGTGCGACGTTGGAGACGTTCGACGTGGCGTGGGACTGCAGGTTGGTGGCGGCCTTCACCACGTCCGCCGGACCGATCAGCCAGCCGACCCGCCAGCCGGTCATGGCGTAGGTCTTGGCCACTCCGTTGACCACGATGCAGCGGTCGGCGATCTCCGGTACCTCGACCGGCAGGGAGGCGAACCGGGCGTCGCCGTACACCAGGTGCTCGTAGATCTCGTCGGCGATCACCCAGAGGCCGGCCTCGGCCGCCCAACGCCCGATCGCCCGGACCTCCTCGGGGGTGTGGACCGCCCCGGTGGGGTTGGAGGGGGAACAGAACAGCAGCACCTTCGTACGGGGCGTGCGGGCCGCTTCCAGCTGCTCGACTGTGACTCGGTAACCCTGCTGCGGGGTGGTGACGACGTCCACCGGGACACCGCCGGCCAGACGGATCGACTCCGGGTATGTCGTCCAGTAGGGAGCAGGCAGCAGCACCTCGTCACCGGGGTCGAGCAGGGTGGCGAATGCCTGGTAGACCGCCTGCTTACCGCCGTTGGTGATGATCACTGCGCTGGCGGGGACGTCGAGCCCGGAATCGCGGCGGGTCTTGTCCGCCACCGCCTCCCGGAGCTCGGGCAGCCCGGCGGCGGGTGTGTATCGGTGCATCTTCGGGTCGCTGCAGGCCTTCTCGGCGGCTGCAACGACGTGGTCGGGCGTGGGGAAGTCCGGTTCGCCGGCACCAAAGCCGATCACGTCCCGGCCGGCTGCACGCAGCGCCTTCGCGGTCGCGTCCACGGCAAGCGTCGCCGAAGGGGCGATGCTGCCGACGCGGTGAGAGATCCGGGTCATGACCGTCATGCTGCCACGTGTCAGGGGTTGCCCGCCCGATCATTGCCGGGGCCGTTCGGATTCCGCAGGACACCACAAGGGTCGGTGTACGGGTGGTCCGGCAGCGGTTTCGGCCGGTATCTGGCCCATCCGCTGGAAGACCTTCGGCGCCTGCCATCCGGCGGGCGCCGGTTCCGGCTCGATACTGGACGCCGAATCCCGACCGTGGGATCGCCCGCGCGGCAGGCGTTGGGCGATCGGGGCCGGGGAGCCAGGGTGAGGGAGCCAGCGTAGGAGTATGGTGGATGCGCTTGGGCTGTCGTCCCGGTATGTAGTGCTGCTGATGGTCACCAAGATTGATCTTTTAACGAATTCGATCTTGCTCGGCGCTGCTGCTCCGGTGACAGCCGTGGCGCAAAGGGGCGTGGCTCAATTGGTAGAGCACCGGTCTCCAAAACCGGCGGTTGCAGGTTCGAGTCCTGTCGCCCCTGCGATACCCGACGACCAGGTAGGTGGAGTGAGTGGCGACCGACACACGTGACGCGGCACCGCGGGCCGGCCGGCCGGCCAGGCCCGCGGGCCGGCGCCGTACGACGCCGCTGCGGTTCTATCGGGAGGTCGTCGCGGAGCTTCGGAAGGTCGTCTATCCGGGCCGGAGCGAGCTGATCACCTATGTGATCGTTGTACTCGTGTTCTGTTCGGTCACGGTGGCCTTCGTCGCCTCGTTGGACTTCGGTCTCACCAAGGCGATGTTGGCGATCTTCGGCTGATGTGAACCGAATCCCGCGGATTCATGTCGCCCCGAGGCCCGCACAGCTCGCAGAGCACGGTTATAGAGAGAAGGAACGTCCGCGTGTCCCAGTTTCCCGAGCACGTCTCCTCCGAACAGGGGGAGGCCCTCGACGGTCTTGACCCGCTGGCGGCACTGGCGCGCGACGAGGTGGCGAGTACGGAAGCCGGCGCCCTGCCGCAGGACGGCGAAGGCGGCGACGGCTCCACAGGCACCGACACCCGCCCCGGCTATCTCACGGCGGACGCGGCCGACACGGTGGACGCGAGTCAACCCGCTGTCGACGACGATGACGACGATGACGACATCCGGCGTGCTCTGGAGGACGCTCCGGGCGAGTGGTACGTCATACATTCGTATGCCGGATATGAGAACAAGGTCAAGACGAACCTTGAGACCCGGATCTCCAGCCTCAACATGGAGGACTACATCTTCCAGATCGAGGTTCCGACCGAGGAGGTCCCGGTCATCAAGAACGGCAAGCGTCAGCTGGTGCAGCAGAAGAAATATCCTGGCTACATCTACGTACGGATGGATCTCACAGACCAGTCGTGGTCGGCGGTCCGTAACACCCCGGGGGTTACCGGCTTCGTGGGTCTGACCAACAAGCCGTCGCCCCTGCGCACGGAGGAGGTCCTTTCGATTCTCGCGCCGCCGGCACCACGCGAGAAGAAAGTCGAGACGGTCCGGGTACAGGAGTTCGAGGTTGGGGAGTCGGTGACCGTCATGGACGGTCCGTTCGCGACCTTGCCGGCGACCATCAGCGAGATCAACCTCGACGCACAGCGGCTCAAGGTGCTGGTGTCCATCTTCGGCCGCGAGACGCCGGTCGAGCTTCAGTTCAATCAGGTCGCAAAGATCTGAATCCGCTCCCACCAGCTCCAGTAACTCGGAGAGAAACGACACCATGCCTCCCAAGAAGAAGATCTCCGCCATCATCAAGCTCCAGATCAATGCCGGTGTGGCGACGCCGGCGCCTCCGGTGGGGCCGGCGCTCGGCCAGCACGGTGTGAACATCATGGAGTTCTGCAAGCAGTACAACGCCGCCACCGAATCCCAGCGCGGGAACGTGGTTCCGGTCGAGATCACGGTGTACGACGACCGCTCGTTCACCTTCGTCACCAAGACGCCGCCGGCGGCGCGGCTCATTCTCAAGGCCGCTGGTGTGGAGAAGGGCAGTGGCGTGCCGCACCGCACGAAGGTCGCGAACCTGACCGCCGAGCAGATCCGCCAGATCGCCCAGACCAAGCTGCCGGACCTCAACGCCACCACCCTGGAAGCAGCCGAGAAGATCATTGCGGGGACCGCCCGGTCGATGGGCATCACCGTCAGCGAGTGACAACCGGTCCGCTTGGACGGCTGGACCGGCGATGAACGCAACGACTGTGGGAGGGCGCCCGATCGTGCCCGACCCGTACCGGCGCATGCTCAGGTTGCAGGGCCACTGACCGGGACGAGGTGGGTAGCACAGTGGATCGGCTCCGGCCCGCCATGACCACGAGGAGACACACATGAAGCGCAGCAAGGCATACCGGGCCGCGGTCGAGAAGATCGAGGCGGATCGGTTGTACACGCCGTTGGAAGCTGTCCGGTTGGCCCGCGAGACCTCCACGACCAAATACGCCGCGACCGTCGAGGTCGCGCTGCGTCTCGGGGTGGATCCGCGCAAGGCCGACCAGATGGTCCGTGGCACCGTGAACCTGCCGCACGGCACCGGAAAGTCCCCGCGGGTGGCGGTTTTCGCCGCCGGGGAGAAGGCTGCTGAGGCCACCGCCGCCGGTGCCGATGTCATCGGCAGTGATGATCTCGTGCAGCGGATCCAGGAGGGTTTCCTGGACTTCGACGCGACCGTCGCGACCCCCGACCAGATGGCCAAGGTCGGCCGTATCGCCCGGATCCTCGGGCCGCGCGGGCTCATGCCGAACCCCAAGACCGGCACGGTCACCCTTGACATTGCCAAGGCCATCCGCGACATCAAAGGCGGAAAGATCAACTTTCGGGTTGACAAGCAGGGCAACCTTCACATCGTCATCGGGAAGACGGCCTTCACCGACGAACAGCTGATCGAGAACTACGGTGTCGCGCTGGACGAGATCGTTCGGGTCAAGCCGGCCGCGGCCAAGGGCCGTTACCTGAAGAAAATCACTTTCACGACAACGATGGGCCCCGGGATTCCCGTCGATCCGGGTCGTACCCGCAACCTGATCGAAGACGCCGCGGCCTGACCTTCACGACGCCGACCTTCTTTACAGCTCTTTACCGCGCCGCAGTCTACGACACCGTAGTTTCTGACATCGCGGTTTCTGACATCGCAGCGCCCCCTGTCGGACGGGTGGGCGCTGCGGTCGGCCCGGTGTCACCTTCCGGGGTGCGCTTGACGCTCCCGATCCGTCCACGGTTTCCAGGCCGTGTAGCATCTACGTAAGAACCAAACCGAAGACCGCTGGTCGTCGTCCCTCTGTGGGGCGGCCGAAGGTTCCGGCATCGCCGGACGGCCCGCGCAGGTGAGGGAGCGTTGTCCGGGTGTCGGCCCTTGTTCCGTCTCCCGGTCGGCAAGCCCCGTGCGCCTGCGCCGGGGCGTTCGTTGTTTACGGCACCTTTCGGGCGACTGGCCAGACCTCATGAAGGAGCCCGATGGCGAAGCCGGAAAAGGTCGCCGCGGTAACGGAGATCGCAGACTCGTTCCGGGGCGCGTCCGCGGCGGTACTGACCGAGTACCGCGGGCTGACGGTGAGCCAGCTCACCGAACTGCGCCGTTCGCTCGGCGAGGGCACTCAATACGCGGTGGTCAAGAACACCCTCACCAAGATTGCCGCCGAACAGGCCGGCATCGACGGCCTGAACGACCTGCTGGTCGGTCCTACCGCGGTCGCGTTCGTCACCGGTGATCCGGTCGAAGCGGCCAAGGGTCTGCGTGACTTCGCCCGTGCCAATCCGGCCCTGATAGTCAAGGGCGGGATCGTCGAGGGCAAGGCGATGTCGGCGGACGACATCCGCAAGCTGGCCGATCTGGAATCGCGCGAGGTGCTGCTCGCCAAGCTCGCCGGTGCGCTGAACGGTTCACTGGTCAAGGCGGTCGGCCTGTTCGCGGCGCCGTTGTCCCAGGCGGCTCGTCTGGCTGAGGCGTTGCGTGTCAAGCGAGAGGCGGAAGCGCCCGCGGCGCAGGCGTCGACGGCCGATGCCTCCCCAGCCGAGGCGAGCGCCGAGTAGCCCCTTTCTGCCCCTTTCAGACCGTTTTCCCGGGCCCCTGGTAATGCGGGAAGGGCGACAATCGCGCCGCTTCCGGCTCGCTGACGGCGTAATGCCCCGACCGGACCACCTACTCACCCAATGAAAGGACCGCCACCATGGCGAAGCTGTCGACCGACGAGCTGCTGGACGCGTTCAAGGAAATGACGCTGCTGGAGCTGTCGGAGTTCGTGAAGCAGTTCGAGGACACCTTCGGTGTGACCGCGGCGGCGCCGGTTGCGGTTGCCGTTCCGGGCGCCGGGGGGCCGGCCGCTGACGCGCCGGCTGTCGAGGAGCAGGACGAGTTCGACGTCATCCTCGAGTCCGTTGGTGACAAGAAGATCCAGGTCATCAAGGAGGTTCGCGCGCTGACCAGCCTGGGGCTCAAGGAGGCCAAGGACCTCGTCGACGGAGCGCCCAAGCCGGTGCTGGAGAAGGCGACCAAGGAAGCCGCGGAGAAGGCCAAGGCCGCTCTCGAGGGCGCCGGAGCCACGGTCACCGTCAAGTAACGGCTGCCTCACGGCTGCCTCACGGTTACCGTCAGGTAGCCGTGACAGGTCGGGCTGTCCTCCTCCAGGCCAGGGGGAAGGACAGCCCGACCTGCCAGTTCCAGACTCTTCGGCGCAGCTCCAGGTTTCCCGCCGTCTCTCGGACCTCCCGGATCCGGGAGGAACCCCGCGCCCGGAAACAGACATGACTGCGTACTCCCCGGCCAACCGGATCGCCGGCGGTGGACCCGAGGCTGTCAGCGCCCGCTGACGGCGTCCGTGGAGCCGATCGCCGGAGCCTGTCGAGATGCCGGTGGGTAGGCGGGTCGGGCGGGGGAGTTCCACCGCACCCCCACGGGGCCGGACGTCCCACCTGCGCGCGGGGACGGGCCGCCGAACGCGGCTTGACCCGTCCACTCGGTTCTCTCGTGCTCACTACCTCGCAACCGGTTGACGACCTTACCCGGGACGGAGTTCCATCATCTCCGAAGCGGAGACACCTACCCGCCGACCAGCCTTGCCAGCAGTGCAGCCATCGGCTACACTGCTCGTTTGGGCTGTCCTTTCGTCGTGCGCTCACTGCTCCTCGAGGTATGCGACGGTGCCAGCCCGCGTACGGCTCAGCCCCCGTGCAGCCGCGTCCACCGGGCGCGGTCGTCCAGACGTCACGACCGAGGTAATCCGAGCGAGACCGTTGATCGCAATCCGCCACCGAAGTGCCGCCACGCCACCAGCCCGGGACGACCATCCCACGCGGGGGTCCTCTTCCGGAAGCTGTCGTGACGGACTACTCGCCGACGCCCGCGTCGCGTCTGCCCGCATCCGTGGGGCACCCGCGCACCCTGTTGGACTACCCCCGCCGACAGTCCCCACAACCGTAGCGAGACACTGATCACCCGACCATCCCCTCCGCCGGATTGTTCGAGTAGGCCGAAGGCGACGCGATCATGATTCCTCCCGCGTTGCCGGAGGCCGCATCAAGGAAGCCAGAGCGCCACCAGCCCGACGATCAGGCCACCGGAAGGACCACCTTGGCCGCCTCGCCTACCTCCTCCCGCATCTCGTTCGCAAAGATCATCGAGCCTCTCGAGGTCCCCGATCTTCTCGCCCTGCAGACCCAGTCCTTCGACTGGCTGATCGGCAGTGAGGCGTGGGCGGAACGGGTCCAGGAAGCCATCGACGCCGGCCGTGACGACGTACCCGTCACGTCAGGTCTCGAAGAGGTCTTTGAGGAGATCTCCCCGATCGAAGACTTCTCGGGTTCGATGTCACTGTCGTTCCGCGACCACCGTTTCGAACCGCCGAAGTACTCCGTCGAGGAGTGCAAGGACAAGGATATGACCTACTCGGCCCCGATGTTCGTGACGGCCGAGTTCACCAATAACACCACCGGTGAAATCAAGAGCCAGACGGTGTTCATGGGCGACTTCCCGCTCATGACCCCCAAGGGCACGTTCGTCATCAACGGAACTGAGCGGGTCGTCGTCAGCCAGCTTGTGCGTTCCCCCGGGGTGTATTTCGAGAAGACCATCGACAAGGTCTCCGACAAGGACCTGTTCTCCTGCAAGGTCATCCCGTCCCGAGGCGCCTGGCTGGAATTCGAGGTCGACAAGCGGGACACCGTCGGTGTCCGTATCGACCGCAAGCGCCGCCAGTCCGTGACCGTGCTGCTCAAGGCGCTCGGCTGGAACGAGGCGCGCATCCTGGAGCGGTTCGGTGACTTCCCGTCGATGCGGGTGACTCTGGAAAAGGACCACACCTCCAGCCAGGACGACGCGCTGCTCGACATCTACCGCAAGCTGCGACCGGGTGAGCCGCCGACCCGTGAGTCCGCGCAGACGCTGCTGGAGAACCTCTTCTTCAACCCGAAGCGTTACGACCTGGCCAAGGTCGGTCGTTACAAGGTGAACAAGAAACTCGGTGTGGACGTCTTGCACGATGTCGGGGTGCTGACCGAGGACGACATCGTCCGCACGATCGAGTACGTCGTGCAGCTGCACGCCGGCAAGGACCAGTCCTACGACGTGGACGACATCGACCACTTCGGCAACCGGCGGCTGCGCACGGTCGGCGAGCTGATCCAGAACCAGGTGCGCCTGGGCCTGGCCCGGATGGAGCGGGTCGTCCGGGAACGGATGACCACGCAGGACGTCGAGGCGATCACGCCGCAGACGCTGATCAACATCCGGCCGGTGGTCGCCTCCATCAAGGAGTTCTTCGGCACCAGCCAGCTCTCCCAGTTCATGGACCAGACCAACCCGCTGGCGGGCCTCACCCACAAGCGGCGTCTGTCCGCGCTCGGCCCGGGTGGCCTGTCCCGGGAACGGGCCGGGTTCGAGGTCCGTGACGTCCACCCCAGCCACTACGGCCGGATGTGCCCGATCGAGACACCGGAAGGGCCGAACATCGGTCTGATCGGTTCGCTGTCGACGTTCGCGCGGGTCAACCCGTTCGGCTTCGTCGAGACGCCCTACCGCAAGGTCGTGGCCGGGCGGGTCACCGACCAGATCGACTACCTCACCGCGGACGAGGAGGACAAGCACGTCATCGCGCAGGCGAACGCGCCGCTGACCGCCGACGGGTCGTTCGCCGAGCAGCGGATCCTGGTCCGGCGCAAGGGTGGCGAGGTCGAGTTCATCCCGCCCGACGAGGTCGACTACATGGACGTCTCGCCGCGTCAGATGGTGTCGGTCGCAACGGCCATGATCCCCTTCCTTGAGCACGACGACGCCAACCGCGCCCTGATGGGCTCGAACATGCAGCGCCAGTCCGTCCCGTTGCTGCGCAGCGAGGCGCCGCTGGTCGGCACCGGTATGGAAGCCCGCGCGGCCAAGGACGCCGGTGACGTCGTCGTCTGCGTGCAGTCCGGTGTGGTCGAGGATCTCTCCGCCGACTACATCACCGTCATGCACGACGACGGCACCCGGCGCACCTACCGGATGGCGAAGTTCCGCCGGTCCAACCAGGGCACCTGCATCAACCAGAAACCCATCGTCGACGAGGGGGAGAGGGTCGAGGCGGGTCAGGTCATCGCGGACGGTCCCTGCACCGACAACGGCGAGATGGCACTGGGTAAGAACCTGCTGGTCGCCTTCATGCCGTGGGAGGGCCACAACTACGAGGACGCGATCATCCTCTCCCAGCGGCTGGTCCAGGACGACGTCCTGTCCTCGATCCACATCGAGGAGCACGAGGTCGACGCCCGGGACACCAAGCTCGGGCCCGAGGAGATCACCCGGGACATCCCCAACGTCGCCGAGGAGGTCCTCGCCGACCTCGACGAGCGTGGCATCATCCGCATCGGCGCCGAGGTCTCTCCCGGTGACGTGCTGGTCGGGAAGGTCACGCCCAAGGGTGAGACCGAGCTGACTCCGGAGGAGCGGCTGCTGCGCGCGATCTTCGGCGAGAAGGCCCGGGAGGTCCGCGACACCTCGCTGAAGGTGCCGCACGGAGAGTCCGGCAAGGTCATCGGGGTCCGGGTGTTCTCCCGGGAGGACGGCGACGAGCTGCCGCCCGGCGTGAACGAGCTGGTCCGGGTGTACGTCGCCCAGAAGCGCAAGATCACCGATGGTGACAAGCTCGCCGGGCGGCACGGGAACAAGGGTGTCATCGCGAAGATCCTCCCCGCTGAGGACATGCCGTTTCTCTCCGACGGCACCCCGGTGGACGTCGTGCTCAACCCGCATGGTGTGCCCCGTCGGATGAACATCGGCCAGATCCTGGAGACCCATCTCGGCTGGGTGGCCAAGACCGGCTGGAAGGTCGATGACGGCTCCGAAGGCTGGAAGGAGCGTCTGCGCGGGATCAGGGCGGACCAGGCGCCACCGGACACCAACGTGGCCACCCCGGTGTTCGATGGCGCCCGCGAGGAGGAGATCACCGGTCTGCTCTCCTCGACGCTGCCCAACCGTGACGGCGTCCAGCTCATCGGTGCCAGCGGCAAGGCCAAGCTCTTCGACGGCCGGACCGGCGAGCCCTACCCGTACCCGGTGGCGGTCGGTTACATCTACATCCTCAAGTTGCTGCACCTGGTCGACGACAAGATCCACGCCCGTTCGACCGGCCCCTACTCGATGATCACCCAGCAGCCGCTGGGTGGCAAGGCGCAGTTCGGTGGACAGCGTTTCGGCGAGATGGAGGTGTGGGCGCTGGAGGCCTACGGTGCCGCCTACGCCCTGCAGGAGCTGCTCACCATCAAGTCGGACGACGTCCTCGGCCGCGTCAAGGTCTACGAGGCCATCGTCAAGGGCGAGAACATCCCTGAACCCGGTATCCCGGAGTCCTTCAAGGTACTCATCAAGGAAATGCAGTCACTGTGCCTGAACGTGGAGGTTCTTTCCAGTGACGGTGTTTCCATCGAAATGCGTGACACCGACGAGGACGTCTTCCGCGCCGCGGAGGAACTCGGTATTGACCTGTCCCGGCGAGAGCCGAGCAGCGTTGAGGAGGTCTGACGAGTAGTGGTCTGCGGCCGGGTGACCGCCAGCGGCCGGAGGCGGCGCGATCGCGAGGGGCCACGGGGGATCACGAGGTGATCTGCCCGAAGTCGCTGCGTTCGCGTCGCCGTGGCCGCGGACCACGCGGTCGGGACACGGTACCCGGTAGCCCGGAAACACCGGCCGTGTCGCGGTATCCCCGCAGACCTTGGACAAACTGACGGCCCAAGCCCACAGCCGCCGCCATCCTCACGAAGCCTGCCGGCGACAGCGGGCAGCCAGACGGCAGAGAGAGAAGACACGTGCTCGACGTCAACTTCTTCGACGAGCTGCGCATCGGCCTCGCCACGGCGGATGACATCCGCCAGTGGTCACACGGCGAGGTCAAGAAGCCGGAGACAATCAACTACCGTACCCTCAAGCCGGAAAAGGACGGGCTCTTCTGCGAGAAGATCTTCGGTCCGACCCGGGACTGGGAATGCTACTGCGGCAAGTACAAGCGCGTTCGTTTCAAGGGCATCATCTGTGAGCGCTGCGGTGTCGAGGTCACCCGCGCCAAGGTGCGTCGTGAACGGATGGGCCACATCGAGCTGGCCGCACCGGTCACCCACATCTGGTATTTCAAGGGTGTCCCGAGCCGTCTGGGCTACCTGCTCGATCTCGCGCCGAAGGACCTTGAGAAGGTCATCTACTTCGCCGCCTACATGATCACAAGTGTGGACACGGACGCGCGCCACCGCGACCTGCCCACCCTCGAGGCCCGTATCTCCGTCGAGAAGCAGCACCTCGAGGACAAGAAGAACGCCGACGTCGAGACCCGGCAGAAGAAGCTGGAGGCCGACCTCGCCCAGCTTGAGGCCGAGGGCGCCAAGGGCGACGTCAGGCGCAAGGTGCGGGAGGCGGCCGAGCGCGAGATGCGCCAGATCCGTGAGCGCGCCCAGCGGAAGATCGACGATCTGGACCGGGTGTTCGACCGTTTCAAGAGCATGAAGGTCCAGGACCTCGAGCCGGACGAGCTGCTCTACCGTGAGCTGCGGGATCGGTTCGGGCAGTACTTCGAAGGCGGCATGGGAGCCGAGGCCCTGCAGCGCAGGCTCAGCGACTTCGATCTGGCGGCGGAGGCCGAGTCGCTGCGGGAGACCATCCGCAGCGGCAAGGGGCAGAAGAAGGCCCGGGCGCTCAAGCGCCTCAAGGTCGTCTCGGCCTTCCTCAACACCCGCAACTCCCCGAACGGGATGGTGCTCGACTGCGTTCCGGTGATCCCGCCGGACCTGCGCCCGATGGTGCAGCTCGACGGTGGCCGGTTCGCCACGTCCGACCTGAACGACCTCTACCGTCGGGTGATCAACCGTAACAACCGCCTCAAGAGGCTGCTTGACCTCGGTGCGCCCGAGATCATCGTCAACAACGAGAAGCGGATGCTGCAGGAGGCCGTCGACGCGCTGTTCGACAACGGCCGCCGTGGCCGGCCGGTGACCGGTCCGGGCAACCGTCCGCTCAAGTCGCTGTCGGACATGCTCAAGGGCAAGCAGGGCCGGTTCCGCCAGAACCTGCTGGGCAAGCGTGTCGACTACTCCGGCCGTTCGGTCATCGTCGTCGGCCCGCAGCTCAAGCTGCACCAGTGCGGTCTGCCCAAGCAGATGGCGCTCGAGCTGTTCAAACCGTTCGTGATGAAGCGGCTGGTCGACCTCAACCACGCGCAGAACATCAAGTCGGCCAAGCGCATGGTGGAGCGGGCCCGCCCGGTCGTCTGGGACGTGCTGGAAGAGGTCATCACCGAGCACCCCGTGCTGCTCAACCGTGCGCCGACCCTGCACCGTCTGGGCATCCAGGCGTTCGAACCGCAGCTCGTCGAGGGCAAGGCCATCCAGATCCACCCGCTGGTCTGCACCGCGTTCAACGCGGACTTCGACGGGGACCAGATGGCCGTGCACCTACCGCTGTCCGCGGAGGCGCAGGCCGAGGCGCGCATCCTGATGCTGTCGAGCAACAACATCCTCTCGCCGGCGTCCGGGCGTCCGCTGGCCATGCCGAGCCTGGACATGGTGACCGGGGTATTCCACCTCAGCCGGATGGCCGTGGGCGGGGTCGGCGAGGGCAGGGCGTTCTCCAGCGTGTCCGAGGCACAGATGGCCTTCGACGCCAAGGAGATCGACCTACAGGCGAAGATCAAGGTTCGGCTCCGCGACACCACGCCGCCACTGGACTGGACCCCGCCGCCCGGCTGGGTCAGCGGCGACCCGTTCATCCTGGAGACCACCTTCGGTCGTTGCCTGCTCAACCAGGCGCTCCCCGAGGGCTACCCGTTCCTCAACTACCTGATGAACAAGAAGGCCCAGGCCGTCATCGTCAACGACCTGGCGGAGCGTTACCCGAAGATCCAGGTGGCCGCGACGCTGGACGCGCTGAAGAGCGCCGGTTTCTACTGGGCCACCCGCTCGGGAGTGACCGTCGCGATCGAGGACGTTGTCGCGCCGCCGAACAAGGCGCAGATCCTCGACGAGTACGAGCAGCGGGCCGAACGGGTGCAGAAGCAGTTCGACCGGGGCTTCCTGTCCGACGACGAGCGCCGTGGTGAGCTGGTCCAGATCTGGAACGAGGCGACGAACAAGGTCGCCGAGGCCATGGAGGCCAACTTCCCGGAGACCAACCCGGTCGCCGTGCTGGTCAATTCCGGGGCCGCCGGGAACATGATGCAGATCCGGCAGCTCGCCGGGATGCGTGGACTGGTCGCCAACCCCAAGGGTGAGATCATCCCGCGTCCGATCAAGGCGAACTTCCGCGAAGGGCTGAGCGTGGTGGAGTACTTCATCTCCACGCACGGCGCCCGTAAGGGTCTGGCCGACACGGCGCTGCGGACCGCGGACTCCGGGTACCTGACCAGGCGTCTGGTCGACGTCAGCCAGGACGTCATCGTCCGCGAGGACGACTGCGGCACCGAACGGGGTATCGGTACCCGCATCGCGCGCAGGGGAGCGGACGGCGTACTCGTCCGCGATCGCTATGCCGAGACTGCGGCCTACGCCCGGACGCTTGCCTCGGACGCGGTGAACGCTGCCGGCGATGTCGTGGTGCCGGCCGGCGCTGACCTCGGTGACGTGGTCATCAGTAAGATCATCGATGCTGGGATCGAGTCGGTGAAGGTGCGTTCCGCACTCACCTGCGCAGCCCGGATGGGTGTCTGCGCACAGTGCTACGGCCGGTCATTGGCTACGGGCAAGCTCGTCGATGTCGGCGAGGCCGTCGGCATCGTCGCCGCACAGTCGATCGGTGAGCCCGGCACGCAGCTGACGATGCGTACCTTCCACAGCGGTGGTGTTGCCGGTGACGACATCACCCAGGGTCTACCCCGGGTGGTGGAGCTCTTCGAGGCCCGGTCCCCCAAGGGCAAGGCCCCGATCAGCGAGGTCTCCGGGCGGGTGCGCATCGAGGAGACCGAGAAGACCATCAAGGTTGTGATCGTTCCCGATGACGGTAGCGAGGAGATCTCCTACCCGGTGTCCCGCCGGTCGCGGCTGAAGGTCGAGGAGGGTCAGCACATCGCCGTCGGTCAGAAGATCGTCGACGGTGCGGTCGACCCGCACGAGGTGCTGCGGATCCTCGGCCCGCGTCAGGTGCAGCTCCACCTGGTCGACCAGGTCCAGGAGGTGTACCGCTCGCAGGGTGTGTCGATCCACGACAAGCACATCGAGATCATCATCCGGCAGATGCTCAAGCGGGTGAACGTGCTGGAGTCGGGGGAGACCACGCTCCTGCCGGGCGAACTGGTCGAGCGGGCCCGGTTCGAGGAGGAGAACCGTCGAGTGGTCGAGTCCGGCGGTCAGCCGGCTTCGGCCCGCCCGGTCCTCATGGGTATCACCAAGGCGTCCCTGGCAACCGAGTCGTGGCTGTCGGCCGCGTCCTTCCAGGAGACGACCCGGGTGCTCACCGACGCCGCGATCAACGCCCGGTCGGACTCGCTGGTCGGTCTGAAGGAGAACGTCATCATCGGCAAGCTCATCCCGGCGGGTACCGGCATTTCCCGGTACCGCAACATCCGGGTCGAGCCGACCGAGGAGGCGCGGGCGTCGATGTACTCGGTGGGCGCGTACGAGGACGGTGCGACCGTGGAGTACGGCGCGTTCGGTACCGGCAGCGGCCAGGCCGTTCCGCTGGACGACTTCGACTACCGCAGCACCGGAGGCGACTACCGGTAGGTCCTTCTGCCTCGGATCCCCGGACTACCAGGCGGCCCGGGTGAGCGTCCTCGTTGGGCGCACACCCGGGCCGCCTGCCGTGTGGAGCCGGATTGCTGGTGAATGACCGCCGACCCGGTGACAACAGCGGGTGGTGGCAACAGCGGGTGACAGCCGCGGATGGTGACAGCCGTCTGCGAGGACAACCGCTCCAACACTTGTGCCCGGACCGCTATGGCGTGCGGTCCGGGCACAAGTGTTTTCCGGTGAGTTTTCCGATGGTTCTGCGGTGGTTCCTCCGGCGGTCCTACCGGCCGCCGTTCCTTTCCTTCTTCGCTTCCTTCCTCGACGTCCTCTCCGCCGGTCCACGGGTCAACTGGGCGTAGATACCGCCGCTGCGGATGAGCCGGTCGTGCGGGCCGGCCTCCATCACCGTGCCGTTTTCCAGTACGTAGATGCGGTCGGCGGCGACGGTCATCGTCGCCCGATGAGCGACGACGAGGCAGCTGCGATCGGCGAGAAGACGTTCGAGGGAGGCGCGCAGGAGATCCTCGGTCAGCGTGTCAAGGTTCGACGTGGCCTCGTCGAGGATGACGGTTCGCGGATTCTGAACGAGTACGCGGGCGATGGACAGCCGTTGCCGCTCCCCACCGGAGATCTGGTAACCGCTGTGTCCCAGCGGCGTGTGGATTCCCTCCGGAAGGGAGCGCACGAGCGTGACCAGACCGGTCGTCTCCAGGGCGGCCCAGAGCTCGTCGGTCGTTGCAGCCGGATTCCCGAAGCGGAGGTTCTCCGCAACAGTACGGCGCTGGATGAACGGTTCCTGCGAAACCAGGCCGACGGCGGCTCGGGCCGCGGTGGGGGAAAGCCCGGCGGCATCACGGCCGCCGAGCAGGACGCGCCCGCTGGTGGGGGTGAGCAGGCCGCTCGCGAGATGGCAGAGCGTGGTCTTCCCTGCGCCGCTGAATCCGACGACAGCCACCATTTCACTGCGCTCCACGACGATGTCGACGGAACGGACGGCCCAGCTGGGAGCCGGTACGTCGGGCGCGTAGGAGTAGGAGACGTTCTCCAGGACGAGATCGCCGTGAACCGGTGGTCTGGGAGTGCTTTCGGGGCCGGGGGCCGCTGGGTCCGTCGGCGCCGGAGTGCCCTTGGGCGGGTGCGGCCGATCGACCGTCGCCAATGGTCTGACATTGCTGCGGTCAGCCGCGTGCGCCGTCTCCAGCGGGATGTCGAGAAAGGCCAGGATGCGGATGAGGGAGGACTCGCCGTCGAAGAGCTGGGTACGTAGGTTGGCGAAGCCGGCAATGGAACGAAATGCCAGGAGGAGCACGCTGAGGAACGCTACGAAAGTGCCGACCGTCATCGTCTGATCCAGGGTGAGCCACACCCCGAACCCGATCACGGTTATGGTTGCCAGCACCGAACTTCCCGCGGCGATGAGCTGCAGGCGGGCGAAGACCTGCACGCGGGTGCGGGCGGCTGTCGAAATGGCCGAGCCCAGCCGTTCGAACTCCTCCTGGCCGACGCTCTGCGCGCGAAAGGCGCGCATGTGCAGCGCTCCCACCGGCCCGGTCAGCTCGACGAGATGATCGACCATGCGGCTGTGCCGTTCGATCTCCACCCTGCTGATGGCCCGGACGCGTCCACGCACCAGCCGCAGCAGGACGAGCGGAATCACGCTGATCACGGCCACGGCGAACGCGAGGCGCCACTGGAGCAGGTATGCGACCACTCCGGAGACGACGAGTTCGACCGCCATGGTCGCGATGGTGGGCAGACAGAGCGCGGCCGCGGTCTGGACCTTGGTGGTGTCGATGGTGAAGAGGGTGACGACATCACCGTGTCGGGCCCGGGCGAGGTGGGGGAACGGCAGCGCGATCGCGTGCTGGTACAGGTCGCGCCGGATCCGCAGGGCGAGTTTCTCGCTGAAATAGCCGATCAGTATGTATCGCAAGGTCGACACGGCGGCGCTGAGCACAAAGGCGCCGAGTATGAGGAATACCGGTAGGAGTATGCCGCTCGTCCGCAGCCGCAGGAGCCATCCGTCGATCAGGTTCCGAATTGCGAACGGGGCGACCACCAGTGCCGACGAACCCAGCAGAGAAAGAGCGGCGTGCGCGACGGTCGCCTTGTTCTGGTCCCGGATGAAATGCTCGACGCGGGCGGCCGCGGGATTCCCGGTGAGCCAGGCGAACAGGCGTCCGTACAGCCAGGATACAGTGGCGGTGGTCTTCGGGAATGTCGTCCCCGCCGAGGTCTGTTGGTGGTTCGGCTGCCCGATCCACCCGCTGGTCCCGGTGGACGACCGGCGAGATGTCGTCATTGTGAGCCGCTTGCCTGGTACTGGTCCGGAACTCAGCCGTCGCTGGGCGGGGTTTTCGTTGTGTTCTCGGCGCTGTCGGCCGCCGTTTCCAGATCGGGGATCGGGCCGGTGTCGGTGTCAGGGCCGGGATGGATGCTCAGAAGCTGGTTGTCGTGGCCGTCATCCGGCTGCGGGGCGCGGGTGACCAGCGATGCCAGGATCGGCTTTTCAGCAGCTTCTTCCGTTCCACTGAAAACGGATATCTCCACGTCCTCGGATACCTCTATAACCAGCCCGAAGGTGCTTGACGGGATAATTTCTGCGCAGTCGGTGGGCTGAAAAGAAGTGGGCATCTGTCCTCCATCGTGGTCAGCCGAACTTGACGGTGACAAAACCGAAGTTATCGGGACGCCGATTACTGGGCAAGGATCCAACATCATGACTCGGATCACAGCTTTCGCAGTACCCAAGTATTTGGTCTCGAACACGACATGTGCGATGTGACAAAGGCTGTGATGTGGCGGCGAATTTTTTTTGGTGACGCTGCGGCCCGCGGCGTTTTCGCAGGTGGCCAGGGGTGCCGGCGGGGGTAACCGGGGCCGGCGATGCCGGCCCGGGAAAACAGGCGCACCAACCGCTGCCCGCGGCCGCAGTCGGCAACCGGACCGGCGCGGCTGGGCCGGGCCTGTGACCCTCGATACGCTCGGCATGCCAGGCGTATCAAGGCCGGTGTCGGATGAATCGCACGGGCGTGACCGGCAGGGCGTCCGCGGTACCGTCACCGGCTGGTGGCTGGTGGCTGGTGGCTGGACCGATGGTGGGTATTTTGGCGATGGAGACGGTGTTGCCGGACCGGCGTACCCGTGGCCGGCGGCGCGATCAGGATGTGGCAGGGGGTTGGGTGAGCCGGAAGCGGACGCTGTTCGTGCGGCGGTTGTCCGAGATCCTTCAGCTGGCCGAATCCGAGGTGGTCGACCGTCTGTGCCTGGACCGCCGTACCGGCGTCCGGGTCAACCAGCTCTCACCGCTGGGCGTGGATGCGGTCCACCGCGCCATCGCGGATCTCGGGCTCACCCTAGACCCGCTCGGCTGGTGCCCCGACGGCTATCTCCTGCGTGGCGACAAGCGCGTGCTGTCGCGGTCGGAGGTGTTCGGCGGCGGCCACGCCTATATCCAGAACATCTCCAGTCTGGTGCCCGCGTTGGCCCTCGAGCCCGCACCGGCCGGGTCGATCATCGATCTGTGTGCGGCGCCGGGCGGCAAGACGGCGCACATCGCGGCGCTGGTCGGCAATGACGCGCGCCTGTGGGCGAACGACGGCATCAGACCCCGGCTGGACAAGCTGCGCGAAGTCACCCAGCAGTTCCACGTCCGCCTCGCCGAGACGACCTGTCACCCCGCGCAGTACGCCGACAAGTTCATAGCCGAGCGCTTCGACCGGGTGCTGTTGGACGCCCAGTGCAGCGGTGAGGGCCTGGTCGATCTGCGGGAGTCCTCGGCGCTGCGGTACTGGACCGAACAGCGAGTGATCGACTATGGCTGGCTGCAGCGCAAGATGCTGGTGGCGGCCTGCCGGCTGCTGCGTCCCGGCGGCATCCTCGTCTACTCCACCTGCACGTTCGGCCCGGAGGAGAACGAGGCGCCGCTGAGCTACCTTCTGCGTCACCATCCCGTCGAGGTGTGCCCGATCGAGGTCGACATCGATGGCTTCGCGCCGGGCACATGGCGGCCGGGTCTGCGGCACTGGCGGACCGAGACCTTCCATCCGGCGCTTGCCGGCGCCCGGCGCATCCTGCCGGGCCCGGCGTTCGAGGGCTTCTTCGTCTGCAAGCTGCGGAAACTGCCGGACTAGACCGCGGCCCGCAGCCTTTCGGCGCCGCGACAGCACGACCTGCCGACCGGGATGTCGTGCTCCTCGAGGCGCTTGCCGCACCCCGATTCGACACAGCCGTTGCCGGTTCTGTAGTCTCGCTTTCTGCGGCGCTATGCGTTGCAAGGTTGACCTGTGTCTTGCGCCATCTCATGGCACTGTGGCCCGTCCTGCCGGGCCGGCGGTGACGGGGATGACCCCGCCTTCACGAAGGCGGGCGGGCGTACTCCCATGGCAGACCGTCCCGATTGTTCCGGTCTTCCCAGGGATTGCGACACGCCCGACCGCGTGGGTCGGACACAGCTGACATAACAGCAGGTACCGGCAGGAACGGAACAGGAACGGGAGCGGCGTTGCCGACGATCCAGCAGTTGGTCCGCAAGGGCCGGCAGGACAAGGTCGAAAAGACCAAGACCCCGGCGCTCAAGGGGAGCCCGCAGCGTCGTGGCGTGTGCACCCGCGTCTACACGACCACGCCCAAGAAGCCGAACTCGGCGCTGCGCAAGGTTGCCCGGGTCCGGCTCCACAGTGGGATAGAGGTCACCGCCTACATCCCGGGGGTAGGGCACAACCTGCAGGAGCACTCGATCGTCCTGGTGCGCGGCGGCCGAGTGAAGGACCTTCCGGGCGTCCGCTACAAGATCGTTCGCGGGACGCTGGACACGCAGGGTGTCCGCAACCGCAAGCAGGCACGCAGCAAGTACGGAGCAAAGAAGGAGAAGGCCTGATGCCACGCAAGGGCCCGGCTCCCAAGCACGTCGTCGTCGTCGATCCGGTCTACGGCTCACCGCTGGTGACAGCGCTGGTCAACAAGGTTCTCCTGAGCGGCAAGAAGTCGCTGGCCGAACGGATCGTCTACGGGGCGCTGGAGGGCGCTCGGGAGAAGACCGGCAACGACCCCGTGGTCACGCTCAAGCGCGCTCTCGACAACGTCAAGCCGACCCTGGAGGTGCGCAGCCGCCGGGTCGGTGGCGCCACCTACCAGGTACCGGTCGAGGTACGCGCGAGCCGGAGTACGACACTCGCGCTGCGCTGGCTTGTCGGCTACGCCCGGCAGCGGCGTGAGAAGACCATGACCGAGCGCCTCATGAACGAGCTGATCGACGCCAGTAACGGTCTCGGCGCGAGCGTGAAGCGGCGCGAGGACACCCACAAGATGGCGGAGTCCAACAGGGCCTTCGCTCACTACCGCTGGTAACCAACAATGTCTGCTGACGTACATGCCGCGCTGGCCTCGACCCGCAACATCGGGATCATGGCCCATATCGACGCGGGCAAGACCACCACCACCGAGCGGATCCTGTTCTACACCGGCGTCAACTACAAGATCGGTGAAGTCCACGATGGCGGCGCCACCATGGACTGGATGGAGCAGGAGCAGGAGCGGGGGATCACCATCACCTCCGCCGCCACCACCTGTACCTGGCGCGATCACACCATCAACATCATCGACACTCCGGGGCATGTCGACTTCACGGTCGAGGTGGAGCGGTCGCTGCGTGTCCTCGACGGTGCCGTCGCGGTCTTCGACGCCGTGGCCGGTGTCGAGCCGCAGAGCGAGACCGTCTGGCGCCAGGCCGACCGTTACGACGTCCCGCGGATCGCGTTCGTCAACAAGATGGACCGGGTCGGCGCGGAGTTCCACCGGTGTGTGGAGATGATGGTCGACCGGCTCGCCGCGACCCCGGCCGTCATCCAGCTGCCGTGGGGTGTCGAGGCCGACTTCAAGGGCGTCATCGACCTGGTCCGGATGAAGGGCCTGCTCTGGCACACCGAGGACAAGGGCGCCTCCTACGAGACCGTTGACATCCCGCGCGACCACGTCGAGGCCGCGCAGGAGTGGCGGGACAAGCTCGTCGAGACCGTCGCCGAGAACGACGACAGCCTGATGGAGCTCTACCTGGAGGGCGAGGAGCCGACCGAGGAGCAGCTGCGGGCGGCACTGCGCCGGGCGACGCTGACCGGTTCGGTCAACCCGGTCCTGTGCGGGTCGGCGTTCAAGAACAAGGGCGTGCAGCCCATGCTCGACGCCGTCGTCGACTTCCTCCCGAGCCCGCTGGACATCGGCACCACCGTCGGCCACGCCATCGGCCGGGAGGACACCGAGGTCTCCCGCGAACCGGACGAGAACGAGCCGTTCGCCGCGCTCGCCTTCAAGATCATGACGGACCCCTACGTCGGGAAGCTGACCTACATCCGGGTCTACTCCGGACGCCTCACCTCGGGCTCTCCGGTGCTGAACTCGACCAAGGACCGTAAGGAGCGCGTCGGCCGCATCCTCCAGATGCACGCCAACCACCGGGAGGACCGTGAGGGCGTCGGCGCCGGCCAGATCGTCGCGGTCGTCGGTCTGAAGAACACCACGACCGGTGACACGCTGTGCGACCCGAACGCTCCGGTCATCCTGGAGTCGATGACCTTCCCGGCCCCGGTCATCAGCGTCGCGATCGAGCCGAAGACCAAGGCCGACCAGCAGAAGCTGGGCACGGCCATCGGCCGGCTGGCCGAGGAGGACCCGACCTTCCAGGTCCGCACCGACGACGAGACCGGTCAGACGATCATCGCCGGCATGGGCGAGCTGCACCTCGACGTGCTCGTCGACCGGATGCGCCGCGAGTTCGGCGTCACCGCCAACGTCGGCAAGCCGCAGGTCGCCTACCGGGAGACCATCCGGCGCAAGGTCGAGAAGGTCGACTACACGCACAAGAAGCAGACCGGCGGCTCCGGGCAGTACGCCCGCGTGATCATCAATCTTGAACCCTCCGGCGGCGACGGCGGCGGCTACGAGTTCGAGAACAAGGTCACCGGTGGCCGCATCCCGCGTGAGTACATCCCCTCGGTCGACGCCGGCTGCCAGGAGGCGATGGAGTTCGGCGTGCTCGCCGGGTACCCCCTCGTCGACGTGAAGGTCACCCTGACCGACGGCCAGTACCACGACGTCGACTCGTCCGAACTTGCTTTCAAGATCGCCGGTTCGATGGCGTTCAAGGAGGCGGCGCGGCGGGCCGACCCGGTGCTGCTCGAACCGATGATGGCGGTCGAGGTCACCACCCCTGAGGACTACATGGGTGACGTGATCGGTGACCTGAACTCGCGGCGCGGGCAGATTCAGGCCATGGACGAACGGTCCGGTGCACGCATCGTGAAGGCGACCGTCCCGCTGTCCGAGATGTTCGGCTATGTCGGGGACCTGCGGTCGAAGACCTCGGGCCGGGCCGTCTACTCGATGCAGTTCGACTCCTATGCCGAGGTTCCGGCAGGGGTCGCGAAGGAGATCATCGCAAAGGCACGTGGGGAGTGACCGGTGACCGGACGTAGCGATACTGTTCGCGAATCCGGCACCACCACTGATCATTAGCAGGCTACCAGTGGTCGGAAGGCGACGCGATCACAGATCTCGCGTCGCCGGAGGCCCCAGGGATCACTAGCACGGCACGACACCACCCGTCCTTGGAGGGACACCCGTGGCGAAGCAGAAGTTCGAGCGGAACAAGCCGCATGTCAACATCGGGACCATCGGTCACATTGACCACGGCAAGACCACGCTGACCGCGGCCATCACCAAGGTCCTGCACGACGCGCACCCGGATCTGAACCCCTTCACGCCGTTCGACCAGATCGACAAGGCGCCGGAGGAGAAGGCCCGCGGCATCACGATCTCGATCGCCCACGTCGAGTACCAGACCGACAACCGGCACTACGCCCACGTCGACTGCCCCGGCCACGCTGACTACATCAAGAACATGATCACCGGTGCGGCGCAGATGGACGGTGCGATCCTGGTCGTGTCGGCGACCGACGGCCCGATGCCGCAGACCAAGGAGCACGTGCTGCTCGCCCGCCAGGTCGGCGTGCCCTACATCGTCGTGGCGCTGAACAAGGCCGACATGGTCGACGACGAGGAGATCCTCGAGCTCGTCGAGCTGGAGGTCCGGGAGCTGCTCAGCTCGTACGAGTTCCCCGGCGACGACGTTCCGGTGGTGCGGGTCTCGGCGCTCAAGGCGCTGGAGGGCGACAAGGAGTGGGGAGCCAAGCTCCTCGAGCTCATGCAGGCTGTCGACGACTCCATCCCGGAGCCCGAGCGTGACATCGACAAGCCCTTCCTCATGCCGATCGAGGACGTCTTCACGATCACTGGTCGTGGCACGGTCGTCACCGGTCGCGTGGAGCGCGGTGTGGTCAAGGTCAGCGAGACGGTCGAGATCGTCGGCATCCGGCCGGACGTCACCACGACGACCGTCACCGGCGTGGAGATGTTCCGCAAGCTGCTCGACGAGGGGCGCGCCGGTGACAACGTCGGCCTTCTCCTGCGTGGTGTGAAGCGTGAGGACGTGGAGCGCGGCCAGGTCGTCACCAAGCCGAAGTCGATCACGCCGCACACCAACTTCGAGGCGCAGGTCTACATCCTCAGCAAGGACGAGGGTGGTCGTCACACACCATTCTTCAATAACTACCGTCCGCAGTTCTACTTCCGGACCACCGACGTGACCGGTGTGGTGACCCTCCCCGAGGGCACCGAGATGGTCATGCCGGGTGACAACACGGAGATGACGGTCGAGCTCATCCAGCCGATCGCCATGGAGGAAGGTCTGCGGTTCGCCATCCGTGAGGGCGGTCGTACCGTCGGTGCCGGTCGCGTCACCAAGATCCTGAAGTAGCCACCGCGGCGGCGGGCCCGGTATGCCCGATCCGGGGCATACGGCCCGCCGCTTGCGCAGTGCATGCACCTGACAACAAGCGGTACATCCGGCGGCAGCTCCGGCGAAGGAACGGACCCTGCAGGGCCTGCGAGCCGGACGAGACAGACAGGACAGGCGAAGCCCACCATGGCGGCACAGAAGATCCGCATCCGGCTCAAGGCCTACGACCACGAGATCATCGACAGTTCGGCGCGAAAGATCGTCGAGACGGTGACGCGGACTGGTGCGCAGGTCGCGGGACCGGTGCCGCTGCCGACGGAGAAGAACGTCTACTGCGTGATCCGGTCGCCGCACAAGTACAAGGACAGCCGCGAGCACTTCGAGATGCGTACGCACAAGCGGCTGATCGACATTCTTGACCCGACACCGAAGACGGTCGACTCGCTGATGCGGCTCGACCTTCCCGCCGGTGTCGACATCGAGATCAAGCTTTAAAGGGGCCGGCGCAGTCATGCTCAATCGCAACTACAGGGGGCTCCTGGGCACCAAGCTCGGGATGACCCAGGTATGGGACGCGAACAACCGCGTCGTTCCGGTCACGGTGATCAAAGCCGGGCCGAACGTGGTGACGCAGGTCAGGACACCGGATCGGGACGGCTACTCGGCGGTCCAGCTCGGCTACGGCGAGGTCGACCCCCGCCGGGTGACCCAGCCGCTGCGTGGCCACTTCGCGCGTGCGGGTGTGCCGCCGCGGCGGCATCTGGTGGAGCTGCGCACCGCGGACGCCGCCAACTACCGCCCTGGCCAGGAGCTGGCCGGCGAGGTCTTCTCCGCGGGCAGCATCGTGGACGTGACCGGCACATCCAAGGGCAAGGGCTTCGCCGGTGTGATGAAGCGGCACGGCTTCAAGGGCCTCGGCGCCGGCCACGGTGTCGAGCGCAAGCACCGCTCGCCCGGCTCGGTCGGCGGGTGCGCCACCCCCGGCCGCGTCTTCAAGGGCCTGCGGATGGCCGGGCGGATGGGGCACGAGCGGGTCACCATTGCGGGCCTGAGCATCCACGCCGTCGACACCGACCGCGGCTTCCTGCTGATCAAGGGTGCGGTTCCCGGCCCGGACGGTGGCCTGGTGCTCGTCCGCAGCGCGGCCAAGCGTCCCGCGCCGGCGGACTTCGAGCCCGTCGCCGAGACGGCCGCCGTCGAGGCACCCGCCGACGGCAGCGCCGCGACGTCCAGCGAGGAGGTATCGGCATGAGCGCCGTGACGGCGTCAGCGCGTAGGCGGTCGCGGGGTGTGGGTGACGACGACCAGAGCGCGCCGCCCCAGACTCGGACGGTCGTCGTCCACGCCCCTGTCGGCGGTGAGGCCGGCAGCGTCGAACTGCCGGGCGGGATCTTCGACGTGGCGGTGAACGTGCCGCTCATCCACCAGGTGGTGGTGGCACAGCTCGCGGCAGCCAGGCAGGGAACCCACTCCACACTGACCCGCGGCGAGGTCCGCGGCGGTGGGCGCAAGCCGTACCGGCAGAAGGGCACCGGTCGGGCCCGGCAGGGTTCGCTGCGTGCTCCGCAGTTCACCGGTGGTGGCATCGTCCACGGTCCCAAGCCCCGCTCCTACGACCAGCGGACGCCGAAGAAGATGAAGGTCGCCGCATTGCGCGGCGCCCTGTCCGACCGGGCGCGCAACCAGCGGGTGCATGTCGTGTCGTCGCTGCTGATCGGTGACACACCGTCAACGAAGGCCGCGCTCACGGCCCTGCGGACGATCACGGACACCCGCCGGGTGCTGGTGGTGGCGGCTCGTAACGACGAGCTCACCTGGAAGAGCCTGCGCAACGTTCCTGCCGTGCATCTGCTCGACCCCGGCCAGCTCAACACCTACGACGTGCTCGTCAGCGACGACGTGGTGTTCACCCGCAGTGCCCTGGCCGCATTCCTGGACCGTTCGCAGGCTCAGGCCTCCCGTGGCCGTGGGGTAAGGCCTGCCACCGCCGCGACCGACGCGCCGGAAGTGTCGGGGGCCCAGGCGCCGGCCGAGTCCGATGACGACGCGGAAGCCGAGGAGGAAGCCAAGTGATCCCCGACCCGCGCGACGTGGTCATCAAGCCGGTCGTGTCCGAAAAAAGCTACGGCCTGCTGAACGAGAACGTCTACACCTTCATCGTCCGCCCGGACGCGAACAAGACCGAGATCAAGATTGCGGTCCAGCAGATATTCAACGTCCGGGTGCTCAGCGTCAACACGAGCAACCGCTCGGGCAAGCGCAAGCGCACGCGCACCGGCTGGGGCCAGCGCAAGTCCACCAAGCGGGCCATGGTCAGTCTGGCGCCGGGAGACTCCATCGAGATCTTCGGAGGTCCCGGTGCGTGACATGCAAGCCGACGAGTACGCAGCCAGGGGCCTGCTGGGCCTGGCGTGCGGGGACTAGGACACGGTGGATAACGATGGGGATTCGTAGGTACAAGCCGACGACGCCGGGACGCCGTGGCTCGAGCGTCGCCGACTTTGTCGAGATTACTCGTGACCACCCGGAGAAGTCGCTGGTCCGCCCGCTGCACTCCAAGGGCGGTCGCAACGTCCACGGGCGCATCACCACCCGGCACCAGGGCGGTGGCCACAAGCGCGCCTACCGTCTGATCGATTTTCGGCGGGACAAGGACGGCGTGCCGGCCAAGGTCGCCCACATCGAGTACGACCCGAACCGGACCGCCCGGATCGCGCTGCTCCACTACGCCGACGGCGAGAAGCGCTACATCCTCGCCCCGGTGAAGCTCAAGCAGGGTGACGTGGTCAGCTCGGGTACGACCGCCGACATCAAACCCGGCAACTCCCTCCCACTGCGCAACATCCCGACCGGCACGGTGGTGCACGCCATCGAGCTGCGTCCCGGCGGTGGTGCGAAGATTGCGCGTAGCGCCGGGACCAGCGTCCAGCTGGTCGCGAAGGAGGGCCCTTTCGCCCAGCTGCGGATGCCGTCGGGGGAGATCCGCAACGTCGACGTCCGCTGCCGGGCCACGGTCGGCGAGGTCGGCAACGCCGAGCAGAGCAACATCAACTGGGGTAAGGCTGGCCGGATGCGCTGGAAGGGCCGTCGTCCCACCGTCCGCGGTGTGGCGATGAACCCGGTCGACCACCCGCACGGTGGTGGTGAGGGCAAGACCTCCGGTGGTCGCCACCCGGTGAATCCGAAGGGCCGTCCCGAGGGACGTACCCGCAGAACCCGCAAGTCGAGCGACGCGCTGATCGTCCGTCGTCGGAAGCAGAACAGGCGGCGGTGATCACGATGATTCACATCCGGCGTCCCACAACGCCTGACCACCGATTCTGAGCAGGAAGGAGGAGACACACGCCATGCCACGCAGCCTGAAGAAGGGCCCGTTCGTCGACGACCACCTGCTCAAGAAGGTGGACCTTCAGAACGCCAAGGGCACGAAGAACGTCATCAAGACCTGGTCACGGCGCTCGACGGTGATCCCGGACATGCTGGGTCACACGATCGCCGTACACGACGGTCGCAAGCACATCCCGGTGTTCATCACCGAGGGGATGGTCGGCCACAAGCTCGGTGAATTCGCACCGACCCGGACCTTCCGCGGCCACGTCAAGGAAGACCGGAGGTCACGTCGTGGCTGACGCTCTTGTTGACGGGCTGACCAGGTCCGGGCTGGAAGGCGCCCGCGCGTCGGCCCGCTACGTCCGAGTATCGCCGACAAAGGCCCGTCGGGTCATCGACCTGGTTCGTGGCCGGTCCGCCCGCGAAGCCCTCGACATCCTCCGTTTCGCCCCGCAGGCGGCGAGCGAGGACGTCTACAAGGTGGTCGCGAGCGCGGTGGCCAACGCCGAGCACAACCACGGCCTCGACCCGGCAACGCTCTGGGTCGGTGAGGCATATGTCGACGAGGGCCCGACCCTCAAGCGCATCCGCCCACGGGCGCAGGGCCGTGCCTATCGGATCCGCAAGCGGACCAGCCACATCACGGTCGTCGTGGAAAGCCGAAAGCCGGTTGCGGCGACCCGCGGCGCGTCGACCGGCGCACCGAAGACTGCAGGGAGGGCCCGGTAGTGGGTCAGAAAGTCAACCCGCACGGGTTCCGGCTGGGTATCACTTCGGAGTTCACCTCTCGCTGGTACGCCGACAAGCAGTACAAGGCGTACGTCGGTGAGGACGTGAAGATCCGAAAAATGATGTCCCGGGGTATGGAGCGCGCGGGTATCAGCCGGGTCGACATCGAGCGCACCCAGGGCCGGCTGCGGGTGGACATCCACAC
This sequence comes from Protofrankia symbiont of Coriaria ruscifolia, assembly GCF_900634745.1. NCBI lineage: Bacteria > Bacillati > Actinomycetota > Actinomycetes > Frankiales > Frankiaceae > Protofrankia > Protofrankia symbiont of Coriaria ruscifolia. The sequence continues at coordinate 79,123 of NZ_CAAAFR010000183.1, read as the reverse complement.
CGCCCGTCCCGGGATCGTCATCGGACGTCGTGGCGCCGAGGCCGATCGCATCCGTGGCGACCTTGAGAAGCTGACCGGCAAGCAGGTCCAGCTCAACATCCTCGAGGTGAAGAACCCCGAGGTGGACGCCCAGCTCGTCGCGCAGGGCGTGGCGGAGCAGCTGTCGAGCCGGGTCAGCTTCCGGCGGGCGATGCGCAAGGCCATGCAGTCGGCGATGAAGGGCGGTGCCAAAGGCATCCGGGTGCAGTGCTCCGGACGTCTTGGCGGGGCCGAGATGAGCCGCTCGGAGTTCTACCGTGAGGGTCGTGTGCCGTTGCACACGTTGCGTGCCAACATCGACTACGGATTCTACGAGGCCCGGACCACCTTCGGTCGCATCGGCGTGAAGGTCTGGATCTACAAGGGCGACGTCGTGCAGAGCCGTGCGGAGCGGGAGGCCCAGGAGGCACTTCAGCGCCAGCACCGCCGCGAGCGTCCGCGCCGTGGGCCGCGGTCGGGTTCGTCCGGTACCACCACGGGTGGTACCGATGCCGGTCGTGCGGCAGCTCGTCAGGGCGAGCGCCGTGGCCGCGGCGGCGGCGGTGGCGGCGATGCCGCGGCTGCCGGCAGCAGTAGCGCGGCTGCGGCCGAGTCGGCGCCGGAGCCTGCGGCCGCGCCCGAGGCCGCAGGCTCCGCGGTACCGGTCTCGCCTCCGGCCGACACCGCCGTGTCCGCTGGCGCGGCCACGCAGGAGACGGAGGGCTAGGACGATGCTGATTCCCCGCAAGGTCGCACACCGCAAGCAGCACCATCCCAGTCGTGACGGTGCGGCCAAAGGTGGCACCAAGATCGCGTTCGGTGAGTTCGGCATCCAGGCGCTCGAGTCCGCCTACGTGACGAACCGGCAGATCGAGTCGGCGCGTATCGCGATGACCCGCCACATCCGTCGTGGCGGCAAGGTCTGGATCAACATCTACCCGGACCGCCCGCTGACCAAGAAGCCGGCTGAGACCCGGATGGGTTCCGGTAAGGGTTCGCCCGAGTGGTGGATCGCCAACGTCAAACCCGGGCGCATGATGTTCGAGCTGTCGGGTGTTGCCGAGCCGGTGGCACGGGAAGCGATGCGGCGGGCCATCCACAAGCTGCCGATGAAGTGCCGGTTCGTGACCCGTGAGGGAGGTGCGTGATGGCGGCCGCGACTGTGACTGCGGACGAGTTGCGGGCCCTGTCCGGGCAGGATCTGGTGGACAAGCTGCGCGAGGCCAAGGAGGAGCTGTTCAACCTCCGCTTCCAGGCCGCGACCGGCCAGCTCACCAACAACCACCGGTTGCAGGTCGTCCGGCGTGACATCGCGCGTATCTACACGGTGCTGCGGGAACGCGAGCTGGGTCTTGCCGACGATCCGGAGCTCGTGGAAACCGGCGTGGCTGTCGTAGCTGACGACGCCGAGCAGTTGCAAACGGCAACCCAGGCGGAACGGGCGTGAGTGGGATGACAACGGACGACACCCCGACGACGGACAGCGCGGCAGCGATCGCGCAGAACGAGACGCCGGCCGCGGAAACCGGTCGTGGCTTCCGCAAGGTCCGTGAGGGCCTGGTGGTCAGCGACAAGATGGCCAAGACCGTGGTTGTCGCCGTCGAGGACCGGGTGCAGCACCCGCTCTACGGCAAGACGATCAGGCGTACCAAGAAGGTCAAGGCGCACGACGAGAACAGCACCACCGGTGTTGGTGACCGGGTTCTTCTCATGGAGACCCGTCCGTTGTCGGCGACAAAGCGCTGGCGTGTGGTGGAAATTCTGGAGAAAGCCAAGTAGGTCGACCCGCCGAAGGCGACGCGATGATGCTTTTCGCGTCGCCGGAGGCGTTGCAGGTCTGGGGATGGCCGAAGGTAACGCGATGATGTTCTTCGCGTCGCCGGAGGCCGCACAGTAGGTCCAGCGAGCCGGCCGCCGGCAGGCGGGCGCCGACGCAGTTCGGGAGCGGGAAGTGATCCAGCAGGAGTCGCGACTTCGGGTCGCCGACAACACGGGTGCCAGGGAACTGCTGTGCATCCGCGTACTCGGTGGTTCGGGGCGTCGTTATGCCGGTATCGGCGACATCATCGTCGGGACCGTGAAGGACGCCCTGCCCGGGGCCGGCGTCAAGCGTGGTGACGTGGTCAAGGCGGTCGTCGTACGCACTACCAAGGAGCGTCGGCGCCCCGACGGCTCCTACATCCGGTTCGATGAGAACGCGGCTGTGCTCATCAAGGACGGCGGAGATCCCCGAGGCACACGTATCTTCGGGCCGGTTGGTCGCGAGTTGCGTGACAAGAAGTTCATGAAGATCATTTCGCTGGCGCCGGAGGTGCTGTGACCGTGGCCGGAATGAAGATCAGAAAAGGTGACACGGTCCAGATCGTGACGGGCAAGGACCGCGGTCTGAAGGGAAAGGTCATCAAGGCCTTCCCAACCGAGAACAAGGTGCTCGTCGAGGGCGCCAACCGGGTCACCCGGCACACCCGGGTGAACACCTCGGCTCGCGGTTCGCAGTCCGGCGGGATCATCACCCAGGAAGCGCCCATCCACATCAGCAACGTCATGATCGTGGATCCTTCCGACGGCCGCCCCACCCGGATCGGCTACCGCATCAACGACGACGGCACGAAGGTGCGGATCTCCCGCCGTACCGGCACCGAGCTGTAGACAGACATGGCTAATGTGATCGACGGGATTACCGGCGGCGCCCAGGCGGCGCCTGGCGGCGTTCCTGTCGGCTTGCGTGCCCTCCGGGCACGCGGCGTCTCCCACGGCCCTGCCGGGTCGCCGTGGGGATCGCGGTCCGTTGGGCAGAGGCTGCAAGGAAACGAGAGATGACAACTACCACTGAAGCCCGTCCGCTGCCGCGGCTCAAGCAGCGGTATCGCGAGGAGATCGCGGTAAACCTGCGTGAGCAGTTCCAGTACGCGAACGTGATGCAGATTCCGACCGTGGTCAAGGTCGTGGTCAACATGGGCGTCGGTGACGCCGCCCGGGACGCCAAGCTCATTGACGGGGCGCTGCGGGATCTTGCTTCGATCACCGGCCAGAAGCCGGCCGTCCGGCGGGCGAAGAAGTCCATCGCGCAGTTCAAGCTGCGCGAGGGAATGCCCATCGGCGCGAAGGTGACCCTGCGCGGCGACCGTATGTGGGAGTTCCTGGACCGGCTGGTCTCGATCGCCCTCCCGCGTATCCGCGACTTCCGGGGGCTGTCGCCGAAGCAGTTCGACGGTTCCGGCAACTACACCTTCGGCGTGATCGAACAGTCGATCTTCCATGAGATCGACATCGACCGGATCGACCGGGTCCGCGGTATGGACATCACGGTTGTCACGACCGCAACCACCGATGACGAAGGTCGGGCGTTGCTCCGGGCATTGGGCTTTCCCTTCCGGGAGAGCTAGCCAGGCAAAGGCCGTGCGATGATTTTTTCGCACGGCCGGAGGCCTGGGAGAGGCTGTTGGCCAAAGGCCGTGCGATGATTTTTTCGCACGGCCGGAGGCCCTGGAAGAAACAGGTCAGATGGCGAAGAAAGCACTGATTGAGAAGGCGATCCGCAAGCCGAAGTATGGTGTGCGGGGTTACACCCGCTGCCAGCGGTGCGGGCGTCCGCGGTCGGTCTACCGGGCGTTCGGCCTCTGTCGGGTCTGCCTGCGGCAGATGGCGCACCGCGGCGAGCTCCCTGGGGTCACCAAGAGCTCGTGGTAGCGGCCGTACCGCTGTCCGTCAGTACGACGCACTGCTAGACGCACTGCTAGTCGTTGCATGGCGAACTGCGCCGACGTCGGCGAAGCCTCCGGCAGCTGACGCACACCACCCACCGTTCGCGGTAGGCCCCGTACCTGTGCTGCGGGGAACCGTCGCGAGGAAGGTTCCAGCCCCATGACGATGACAGATCCGATTGCGGACATGCTGACTCGTGTCCGCAACGCCAACCGGGCGTACCACGATCAGGTGGTGATGCCGAACAGCAAGATCAAGACGCATATCGCGGAAATCCTCCAGCAGGAGGGGTACATCGCCGGGTGGCACGTTGAGGAGCCACCGGACGGGGCTGTTGGCGCGTCCCTTGTCGTGGAGCTGAAGTACGGCCCGAACCGGGAGCGGTCCATCGCCGGTGTGAAGCGCATCAGCAAGCCGGGCCTGCGGGTCTACGCGAAGGCGACCAACCTTCCCAAGGTGCTGGGTGGGCTTGGCGTGGCGATCATCTCCACGTCATCGGGTCTGCTGACCGACAAACAGGCGAACAAGCGCGGGGTAGGCGGGGAAGTCCTCGCCTACGTCTGGTAAGGAGTCGCGCGATGTCACGTATCGGACGTCTACCGATTCCGGTGCCAAGCGGTGTGGACATCTCCGTCGATGGCCCGGAGATCGTGGTCAAGGGCCCCAAGGGCACTCTCAGTCACTCGGTGGCAGAGCCGATCACTGTCAGTGCACAGGACGGCCGGTTGCTCGTCAGCCGTCCGGACGACGAGCGTCGCTCCCGTGCGCTGCACGGTCTGACCCGCACCCTCGTGGCGAACATGGTGACCGGCGTCACCGCCGGATACTCCAAGACGCTTGAGATCGTCGGTGTCGGCTACCGCGTGCAGGCTCGGGGTTCCGACCTGGAGTTCGCTCTCGGTTTCAGCCACCCGGTCGCGGTGAAGGCTCCCGAGGGCATCAGGTTCGAGGTGCAGACGCCGACCCGTTTCGTCATCTACGGGATCGACAAGCAGCAGGTCGGTGAGGTGGCAGCCAAGATCCGGCGGCTCCGCAAGCCCGACCCGTACAAGGGCAAGGGCGTGCGGTACCAGGGCGAGGTCGTCCGCCGCAAGGTCGGCAAGTCCGGGAAGTAGAGGAACGGATCATGGTTGTCAGTGTCAGCGCTCAGCGGCGTACGGCGAAGCTTCGCCGGCACGTGCGGATACGCAAGAAGGTGGCGGGTACTCCCACCCGCCCGCGACTCGTGGTCACCCGCTCGGCCCGTCACATCTACGCCCAGGTCGTGGACGACCTCGCCGGCCACACGTTGGTCTCGGCGTCCACGCTGGACGCCGCGCTGCGTACCGTGGACGGCGACAAGACCGCCCGCGCGAAGGCCGTCGGCCAGCTGGTCGCCGAACGCGCCCGCAAGGCCGGGATCACCACGGTGGTCTTCGACCGCGGCGGTCGGACCTACCACGGGCGTATCGCCGCGCTGGCGGACGCCGCCAGGGAAGGCGGGTTGGAGTTCTGATGCCTCGGCCTTCCACGCGCGGACATTCAACGAACAGGGAGATTGACTGATGCCAGGCCAGCAGCGCCGCGGAGGCGGCTCCGGCGGCTCTGACCGTCGGGAACGCCGCGACCGCCAGGGCGGCGGTCCGGCGCAGGACAAGAACGCCTACGTCGAACGGGTTGTCGCCATCAACCGGGTGGCAAAGGTCGTCAAGGGCGGTAGGCGCTTCAGCTTCACCGCTTTGGTCGTGGTCGGGGACGCCGACGGCACCGTCGGCGTCGGCTACGGCAAGGCCAAGGAGGTGCCGGCCGCCATCGCCAAGGGTGTGGAGGAGGCCAAGAAGCACTTCTTCAAGGTGCCGCGGATCGGCTCGACGATCCCGCACCCGATCCAGGGCGAGGCCGCGGCAGGGGTCGTGCTCCTGAAGCCGGCTTCCCCGGGTACCGGTGTCATCGCCGGCGGCCCGGTCCGCGCGGTGCTTGAGTGCGCGGGCGTCCATGACGTCCTGTCGAAGTCGCTCGGCTCGTCGAACCCCATCAACATCGTGCACGCCACTGTTTCGGCGCTACGGGGTCTGATGCGCCCTGAGGAGATCGCAGCCCGCCGGGGTCTGCCCATCGAGGACGTGGCGCCGCCGGCGATGCTGCGTGCCCGCACGGTCGGGGCCGGTCTCTGATGGCCCGTCTCAGGATCACACAGATCCGTTCGGAGATCGGCGGGACCCGTAACCAGCGTGAAACGTTGCGGACCCTCGGCCTGCGCCGGATCAACGCGACGACCGAACGGGACGACCGTCCAGAGGTGCGCGGGATGATCGCGACCGTGACTCATCTGGTCAAGGTCGAGGAGGTGGATGCATGAGCGAGCTGACCAAGGCAACCGAGCCGGAGACCGCCGATGCCCGACGGGGACGTGGCCTCAAGGTCCATCACCTGCGGCCCGCTCCGGGTGCCCACAAGGCCAAGACCCGTGTCGGTCGTGGTGAGGGATCCAAGGGCAAGACCGCCGGTCGCGGCACCAAGGGTTCGAAGGCCCGCAAGCAGGTTCCGGCCCGCTTCGAGGGTGGCCAGATGCCGTTGCACATGCGGGTGCCCAAGCTCAAGGGCTTCAAGAACCGGTTCCGCACCGAATACCAGGTCGTCAACGTCGCGATTCTTGCCGAACTGTTCCCCGACGGTGGTGAGATCGGCGTTGATGATCTTGTTGACGCCGGTGCCGTCCGCCGCAATGCTCTGGTCAAGGTGCTGGGTGACGGGGAGATCGGGATCGCGTTGAGCGTGCGCGCCCATGCCTTTTCCGCAACGGCCAAAGAGAAGATCACTGCTGTCGGCGGCAGCGTCACCGAGATCTAGAACGCGCACCGGACAGCTCACGCCGGAGGGCTGCCGTCCGGCGATCCCGCCTGTTCCGCCCGCTACGGCCGCCGCGCCGCCCGAGTTTGCTGGCTTCGGGCGGCGCTCTACCGTTACCCTTACCCCGAACGCCTCGAACGCCGAGGTTGATGCCCTGATGCCGCTGGTTGCCGGAGGTGGACGACAGCTCCGCACCCTTCCGAGTCCTGTGGTGACCAGGGAGGCTGGACCTGCCGCAGGCCCATGTCGGGACGAGTGGACCGTCTCTACTGTTACAGTCGGCACACCGCGCACTGCCGGTCCTAATCTTCGGTCGGGACAGTCGTCCACCGAGTGCGTTTGCCGTGACGATCAGCAGGAGGAGTCGTGCTCACCGCCTTCACACGGGCTTTCCGCACGCCTGACCTGCGCAAGAAGCTGCTCTTCACGTTCGGGATCGTCATTTTGTTCCGGATCGGCAGCGTGTTGCCTTCCCCCGGGGTGTCGACCAAAGCGATCAACGCCTGTCTGTCCTCGGCGAGTGCTGACAGCAGCAACGTCTATTCGCTGATCAACCTGTTCAGTGGCGGTGCGCTGCTACAGCTGTCCGTCTTCGCGCTCGGGATCATGCCGTACATCACGGCAAGCATCATCATCCAACTGTTGGTCGTGGTGATCCCCAGGCTTGAGCAGCTGAAGAAGGAAGGCAGCTCCGGTGAGCAGAAACTCACCCAATACACCCGTTATCTGACGATTGCGCTGGCCATCCTACAGGCCACGGGCATCGTCGCCCTCGCCCGCAGCGGCAACCTGTTCCCCGGCTGCGCCACGCCGATCATCCCGGACACCAGCCTGTTCCGGGTGGCGGTCATTGTGATCACCATGACCGCCGGCACCGCTGTCATCATGTGGCTGGGTGAGCTGATCACCGCTCGTGGCGTGGGTAACGGAATGTCCCTTCTGATCTTCACGTCGATCGCGGCGGCGTTGCCCTCCCAGGGGAGCCGGATCCTCCAGGTGGCTGGCGGGGTGGTCTTCACCCTCGTCTGTCTGCTCGGGCTCGCGATCGTCGTGTTCGTCGTGTTCGTCGAGCAGTCGCAGCGCCGCATCCCGGTGCAGTACGCCAAACGTCTCATCGGGCGCAGGATGTACGGCGGTACCTCGACCTATCTGCCCATCAAGGTCAACCAGGCGGGCATCATCCCTGTGATCTTCGCATCCGCGCTGCTACAGCTGCCGCAGCTGCTCGGGCAGGTATGGAGCAACACGACCTTCCAGGACTTCGAACAGCGCTATCTGGCTCGTGGCGACCATCCGTTGTACCTTGTCATCTACGCCGGATTGATCATTTTCTTCACTTACTTCTACGTGGCCATCACTTTCAACCCGACCGAGGTGGCGGACAACATGAAGAAGTACGGCGGTTTCATCCCCGGCATCCGGCCAGGACGCCCCACCGCGGAGTACCTCGACCGGGTGTTGTCCAGGATCACGCTGCCGGGTTCGCTCTTCCTGGGTGCCATCACCGTCCTCCCACTGGCCCTGCTGAACCTCACCAAACAGCAACCCTTCCCGTTCGCCGGGACTTCAGTACTGATCATTGTTGGGGTGGGGTTGGAGACGGTGAAACAGATCGAAAGCCAGCTTATGCTCCGCAATTACGAAGGTTTTCTGCGGTAGTGCGCCTCGTACTGGTCGGACCGCCGGGTGCCGGCAAGGGCACCCAGGCCGCGTTCATCGCCCAGGCGCGGTCAATTCCCAAGATTTCCACGGGAGACATCTTTCGGGCGAACGTCCGGGAGGGCACCGAGCTGGGGGTGCTCGCCAAGCAGTACATGGACGCCGGTGACCTTGTCCCCGACGAGGTCACCATCGGTATGGTCCGCAACAGGCTGGCCGAGGACGACGCGGCCAAGGGTTTCCTGCTCGACGGCTTCCCCCGCAACGTGCCCCAGGCTGAGGTGCTGGGTCAGCTGCTCGAGGAGATGGGGACACGCCTGGACGTCGTCCTGGAGCTCGTAGTCGATGACGACGAGGTGGTGCGGCGCCTGTCCGGGCGGCGGACGTGCCGTAACTGTGGTCACATCTGGCATATGGACTTCGATCCACCCGCGCTGGAAGGCATATGTGACCGCTGTAACGGCGAGCTGTTCCAGCGGGACGACGACCGTTCTGAGACGGTACGTCACCGTCTGGAGGTCTATGCCGAGCAGACCTCGCCGTTGGTTGCCTACTACGCGGCGAAGGGCCTGCTGATCGGCATCGACGCGACCGGCCCGGTGGACAACGTTACCGACCGCGCGCTCGACGCCCTGCGTCACTACGCGAGCTGACGTCCCTGACCATTGAGCCTGCCCCGCGGATGGCATGCCTCGCGGGATCGGGGCCGGTACCACCGGGCACCGTGCGACCGGCACCGTGCGGTTGGCATCATGTGCCCGGGGCATTGTGTGGCCGCTCTGATACGACCGGCAACGTGGCAGCGCGACAGGCACACTTGGGCGGGGCGGGGTACCGATGGCAAGCTCACGGGCACGGGACCAGCCGGCTCCGATAGCGTGATCTCCACTGTTCGCGCCACCGGAGGCGTATGGGACGACCGCCGTCACAGGCGTGCAGGACAAAGGGTTACTAGGGATACGGACCGGGGCGACGAGCGTGGCGCGACGAGAGCATGTCCAGATCAAGACCGACAGTGAGATCGCGAAGATGCGCGTGGCGGGACTTGTTGTCGCGCGTGCCCTGGAAAAGCTGCGTGCAGCGGTCGAACCGGGGATCACCACCGAGGAGCTCGACGCGATCGCGGAGAAGTCGATTCGCGACGACGGTGCGATCCCCTCCTTCAAGGGCTACGGTCAGCCCCCCTTTCCCGCGTCGATCTGTGCGTCGGTGAACGACGAGGTCGTCCACGGGATACCGCACCGCAAGCGGGTACTGCGCGAAGGAGACATCATCTCCGTCGACTGCGGCGCGATCGCGGATGGCTGGCACGGCGACTCCGCGATCACTGTCCCGGTCGGGACGGTGCCCCAGCCTTTTCTCGATCTGATCGAGGCGTGCGAACAGGCGCTGTGGCAGGGTCTGGCAACCGCGCAGCTGGGTGGCAAACTGACCGACATCTCCGCGGCGGTCGAACGTTCTGTCAGCCCTCGGGGGTACGGCATAGTGGATCACTACGGCGGTCACGGTATCGGGACCGAGATGCACCAGCCACCACATGTTCTCAACCACGGGCGGCCGGGCCGGGGGATCCGCCTGGTCGAGGGGATCGCGCTGGCGATCGAGCCGATGATCACGATGGGTCGGCCGGACACCCGGGTTCTCGACGACGAGTGGACCGTGGCCACCACGGACGGCTCCTGGGCGGCGCACACCGAGCACACGGTCGCGGTGACCTCACGCGGGCCCTGGGTGTTGACGGCCCTGGACGGTGGTACGGCGCAGTTCGCCGAGCTGGGAGTGACCTGCGGCCAGCCGGCCGAGACCCCCGCGTCCTGACGTCATCCCGTCGCCGCGGTCGCCCCCGCCGCACCTCCGTCCGCTCCCGACACCCGACGTCGACGGCGGGGCCGCGTGGGCAGGCCCCGCCTTGCGCGGCCCGGGAACCTGGGCCTCCGACAGCAGTGACGGAGCCGGGTTGGCCCTTGACGGGTGGGCCACGTACACTTAAAAGCCGACGGTTAGCGGGGCATTGATGTTCGTCTGTGTCCACCGTCGGACACCCGAGGGTAGGACAGCGGAGGACATGCCGAAGAAAGACGGGGCTATCGAGATCGAAGGCCGAGTTGTGGAGCCACTCCCGAACGCGATGTTCCGGGTCGAGCTCCAGAACGGTCATCGAGTGCTCGCCCACATCAGTGGCAAGATGCGTCAGCACTACATCCGAATCCTTCCGGAGGACCGGGTGGTGGTCGAGCTGTCGCCCTACGACCTGTCCCGTGGTCGGATCGTCTACCGCTACAAGTAAGCTACCTGGCTACCGACAGCGTGATCCTGCTTCCCGCTGTCGTCGGCAGTCTGGTGACAACCCCAGCCATTCGCACGCGCGCCCCAGCGGCTGCGCAAGGGAGGTTCGTGCAGCCGTGAAGGTCAAGCCGAGCGTCAAGAAGATATGCGACAAGTGCAAAGTGATCCGTCGCCATGGTCGTGTGATGGTCATCTGTGACAACCTGCGCCACAAGCAGCGTCAGGGCTGACCGCTCCGCCGGGTAGCCCCAGGCCCAGGCTGGTGCCTGTGGTTGCCGAGGTGGCGCAACGCCCGTCCAAGCGTCACCAGGCCGCGTCACGCGGTACTCACCCCCGGTCGGAGGCCGGGGCCCGGGCCGGCGAACAGCTCGTCGGTACGGGACGGGGACGCTCAAGACCTCCGGTACAGGAAGGAAACACCTGGCATGGCACGCCTGTCCGGCGTAGATCTCCCGCGTGAGAAGCGGGTGGAGATTGCTCTCACCTACATATTCGGGATCGGCCGTAGCCGCTCCCTGGAGACTCTTGCCGCAACCGGAGTCAACCCCGACACGCGCGTTCGGGACCTGACCGACGAGGAGATCGTCCGGCTCAGGGAGTGGATCGACGCGAACTACCGGGTTGAGGGTGACCTGCACCGGGAGGTGCGTCAGGACATCCGCCGGAAGATGGAGATCGGTTGCTACCAGGGGCTGCGGCATCGGCGCAATCTTCCCGTCCACGGTCAGCGAACCCACACCAACGCGCGTACCCGCAAGGGCCCGCGCCGTGCCATCGCCGGTAAGAAGAAGGCCGGTAAGAAGTAGTAAGTAGTCAGCGGCCCCGGCCGACGTGGCCACCGATGGCAGCCATGACCGGGCTCTGACCGACGACCTCGCAAACGGAGATCACGAACGCATATGCCGCCAAAGACGCGTGCCGCCGGCATCAAGAAGGTCCGGCGCAAGGAAAAGAAGAACGTCGCGCACGGCCACGCCCACATCAAGAGCACCTTCAACAACACGATCGTTTCGATCACCGATCCCAGCGGGAACGTGATCTCTTGGGCGAGCGCTGGCCATGTCGGATTCAAGGGATCACGGAAGTCGACTCCCTTCGCCGCGCAGATGGCAGCGGAGAACGCCGCCCGTAAGGCGCAGGAACACGGGATGCGCAAGGTGGACGTCTTCGTCAAGGGTCCCGGTTCGGGGCGGGAGACCGCGATCCGCTCCCTGCAGGCAGCTGGCCTTGAGGTCGGCGCCATCCAGGACGTGACCCCGACTCCTCACAACGGCTGCCGGCCGCCCAAGCGACGCAGGGTCTGACCAACAGCAGTATCACGGCTTCCGGTGGCGCGGGGCAGGACATGATCGTGTCACCTCCGGTCGGGTTCGCGCCAGCAACACCAGGGCTTAAGGCCTCCGATGGCGCGAAGAAGCACATCGTCGCGCCATCTCTGGCCGAAAAAGGAGAGAAGGACAAGCATGGCCCGCTACACCGGCGCGGACTGCAAGCGCTGCCGCCGTGAGAAGACGAAGTTGTTCCTCAAGGGCAGCAAGTGCGAGTCGCCCAAGTGCCCGATCGAGATCCGGCCCTATCCTCCGGGCGAGCACGGCCGGGGCCGCACCAAGGAATCCGAGTACCTGCTGCAGAAGCGTGAGAAGCAGAAGTGCGCGCGTATCTACGGCGTTCTGGAGAAGCAGTTCCGCGGCTACTACGACGAGGCCAACCGGCGTACCGGCAAGACCGGTGACGAGCTGCTGAAGATCCTTGAATCGCGGCTCGACAACGTTGTGTACCGCGCCGGCTTCGCTCCTTCCCGGGACGCCGCGCGTCAGGCCGTCCGCCACGGCCACGTCGTGGTCAACGGCGGCAAGGTCGACATCCCCAGCTACCGGGTCAGCGAGAACGACATCATCGAGATCGCGCCCAAGGCACGTGAGCTGACCCCGTTCATCATCGCTCGTGAGACTGCCGGTCAGCGCACCGTCCCGGCCTGGCTGGAGGTCATTCCCAGCCAGTTGCGGGTGCTGGTGCACTCACTGCCGGCTCGCCAGGTGATCGATACCCAGGTTCAGGAGCAGCTCATCGTCGAGCTCTACTCCAAGTAGTCTTGTTCCAGGTGGGTCCGTTCCAGGTAGTCCAGACTGGAACAGGCACGACGTGGGCGGGGTGGACAGAGGCCTCGTCCACGGGCTCCGGCCGGAGCCGTAGTCACGGCGTCATATAGCGGTCGCCGTGTCCGGAAGGATGTAACCATGCTTATTGCCCAGCGCCCGACGTTGATCGAGGAGCCGATCTCGGAGTTCCGCTCGCGGTTCGTCATCGAGCCGCTTGAGCCGGGTTTCGGCTACACCCTCGGCAACTCGTTTCGAAGGACCCTGCTGTCGTCCATCCCCGGTGCGGCGGTGACCAGCATCCGCATCGACGGGGTGCTGCACGAGTTCTCCACCGTCCCCGGTGTGAAGGAGGACGTCACCGACCTGATCCTGAACCTGAAGGAACTGGTCGTCAGCTCGGAGAACGACGATCCGACCGTGATGTACCTGCGCAAGCAGGGCCCGGGAGTGGTGACCGCGGCGGACATCGCTCCGCCGGCTGGCGTCGAGGTCCACAGCCTCGACCTGGTGCTGGCAACCCTGAACGACAAGGGCAAGCTCGAGATCGAACTGACCGTCGAGCGAGGTCGTGGCTACGTCAGTGCCACCCAGAACAAGCAGCCGGGGCAGGAGATCGGCCGGATCCCGGTGGACTCCATCTACTCCCCGGTACTCAAGGTCACCTACAAGGTCGAGGCAACCCGCGTCGAGCAGCGTACCGACTTCGACCGGCTCATCGTGGACGTCGAGACGAAGCAGTCGATCTCGCCGCGGGACGCGATGGCCAGTGCCGGAAAGACACTCGTCGGCCTCTTCGGCCTTGCGCAGGAACTGAACGCCGAGGCAGAGGGCGTCGACATCGGCCCGTCCGCCGCGGACGCCGCGCTTGCCGCGGATCTGGCACTGCCGATCGAGGAGATGGACCTCACCGTCCGTTCCTACAACTGTCTCAAGCGTGAGGGTATTCACACCATCGGTGAGCTGGTGTCCCGCAGCGAGGCGGACCTGCTCGACATCCGCAACTTCGGGCAGAAGTCGATCGACGAGGTCAAGACGAAGCTTGCCGCGATGGGTCTGCAGCTCAAGGACTCCCCGCCCGGATTCGACCCGCGGCAGGCAGTGGACACCTACGGCACCGACACGTACTCGGCCCCGTTCAGCGACCCGGCCGATGACAGCTCGGAGTTCGTCGAAACCGAACAGTACTGACGAAATAGTACTGAGGAGCACCACAAACCCAGGCCGAAGGCGGCGCGGTATCATTTTTTGCGCCGCCCGGCAGCCTGCATATATTGATCTTTCCCTCGCCCGGTCGTCGAAGGCGACCGGGCGGCTCTTGGACGGTGGCCTTCCCATGAGCTCGGGTCTCCGGATCGCGGCGGAGTCGCTCGGTAGGGTAGTTAGGTTGTGATGGAGCGTGATCGCCGAAGGTGATTACGCCGCCCTGGGTAGTGGTCAGTCCACGAGCTAGGGGGTCCCCGGATAGCGGCGGAGCTGCTATCCGGGGGAAGCGGACAGCGAAAGGATCGAGGAGCACCTGTTATGCCCACGCCTACCAAGGGCCCCCGGCTCGGTGGCAGTCCCGCGCATGAGCGGCTGTTGCTGGCCAACCTCGCCACCGCGCTGTTCGAGCACGGCGGCATCACCACGACCGAGGCCAAGGCGAAGCGGCTTCGCCCATATGCCGAGAGACTGGTCACCTTCGCCAAGCGCGGCGACCTGGACGCCCGTCGACGTGTGCTCAGGGTCGTTCGGGACAAGTCCGTGGTACACGTCCTGTTCACCGAAATCGGACCGCGCTACGCGGATCGCAACGGCGGCTATACCCGCATCGTCAAGCTCGGGCCACGCAAGGGGGACAACGCCCCGTTGGCCCGTATCGAACTGGTCGAGGCCCTGACAGTTGCCCAGGAGGCGGTGCGGGAGGCCGAGCGGGCTCGCGGCAGCCGCTTCGCGTCCCGTCGCAGTCCCACTGGGGCGACGGCCGAGGCCGCGGCCGACCTGGCGAAGGAATCGCCCACTGCGGCAGCGGTTGCCGCTGAGGTCGAGTCCGACGCCGCCGAACCCGACGTCACCGAGGTTGACGTCATCGAGGCCGGGGCTGGTGCCGCGCAGGCCGACGTCCGCGCTGAGCAGGCACAGGCGCTGTCGGCGGAGGAGACCACCGGCGATGACACAGACACCCCCAAGGCCGGCTGAGCAGCCGACTCAAGCCGACCGGACAAGAGCCACACCTTGGCTCAGGTCCTGCAAGTCCTGACTGAGCAGGAGCCGCATCGCACAGGCCCACCATCCGATGGAGGATGGTGGGCCTCGTGTTTCGTTCACCACGGTGATCCCGGTGATTCCCGATGTGCTTACATCATTATCTTTGTATCCTGCGGGACGATGTGATCCGAAGTATGATCCAGGATCGTGTAACCCGAATCGCCAGGAAGCGGTGAGCACTCTCGACGGGCTGGTCCGGCTACGCCTCGATCTTGCCTATGACGGCACTCCGTTCGCGGGATGGGCGCGTCAGCCTGGGCAGCGCACTGTTCAGGGAGACGTCGAGGACGCGCTGATGCGGGTGGCGCGGTTGCCGGCGGTCCGGCTCACGGTCGCAGGGCGTACCGATGCCGGCGTCCATGCCCGTGGTCAGGTGGCCCACGTGGATATCCCTGACGACGTGCCGCTCGGTGGGCTTGCGCGCAGGCTCAACGGTGTGCTGGACCGCGCGGTGCGGATCACGGCCCTGGCGCCGGCCTCACCGGGTTTCGACGCCCGCTTCTCCGCGTTGTCCCGCCGCTATGTCTATCGGATCGGTGACGCGTCGTATGGGGTTGACCCGCTGCGCCGGCACGACACGCTGGCGTGGCCGCGCCCGCTGGACGCCGAGCGGATGGGGGACGCTGCCCTTGCCCTGGTGGGGGAGCGCGACTTCGGCGCCTTCTGCCGGCGCAGGGAAGGCGCGACCACGGTACGCACGTTGCTGCGCCTGGACGTGGCCCGTGTACACGACGGTGTGGTTGTCGCGGACGTGGAGGCGGACGCCTTCTGCCATTCCATGGTGAGGGCTCTGGTCGGGGCGCTGCTGGCGGTGGGGGAGGGCCGGCGACCGCGCCAGTGGCCGGCGGGCGTCCTTGCGCGCGGTGTTCGCGACTCGGCGGTGACGGTGGCTCCGCCGCATGGGCTCACTCTCGTCGAGGTCCGTTACCCGCCCGACGCTGATCTGGCTGCCCGGGCAGCGGTGACCCGGGCGGTCCGGGTACCCACGAGTCCGTCCGGATAGTCCGTCCGGACAGTTCGTCCAGGTACCTACGAGTCCGTCCGGACAGTTCGTCCGGACGGCTGGGCCTCCGGTCGTGTTCGTCCTGCTCCGCTGCCTGCGCTGCCGATCGGGATCAGCGTGGCCCGTGGCCGGTGAGGACCCGCTGCGAGATCGGCTGGCTGGCCAGCAGCGGAAGGTCACGACGTGCCGTGGTCAGTGCCGGGTCGGTGGCGGCCCCCTGGGTCCCGTCCGTGTAGGCCAGTTGTATCACGATCAGGTAGCGCCCGGTTACGGGCGCGGCCCGCCAGGAGTTGTCACGGGTCGGGTCCGTCACCGTCGCACCGGGAAGCGATTCGGCCGGCACCGGCAGGGGTGATATGCCTCCCCTGCCCGCGGTAACCGACTTCGCCGCGTTCTGGGCGGTGCTCACGTCGTCCAGAACGAGCACCGAGGCCGCCGCGAGAACCCGATGTCCGGAGGCGTCCGGTTCGGTCAGGTACACCGCGCGAACGAGCTGCCGGCACCGGTCACCCGACAGCGCGGAAGCGAGTTCACCGGTCAGACCCGGGCACCCGGAATCCAGCTTGTACGCGAGTCGCGTGTAGGAGTGCAGATCGAGGGTGACCCGGGGGGAGTTGAAGAACTCGGTGGGCGTGACCGGGTCGGAGTCCGTCCGGGCACTGTTGATGAAGTTGGGGTTGGTGCCCGGTGCGGTGGTGGCCGCCACGGCCGACCGCCTCTTACCGTTGTGGCGGTCACGACTTGCCAGGACTGCGACGGAGGCGATGACTATGATCGCGACGACACCCGTGATCGCTATCAGCCTGGCGACGTAGCCTGCGGGCACGCGCTGTCCGCCGCGGGCAGTAGCAGCGCGGCGATGACTGCCTGTCGCATCACCGAATGTCCTGGTAGAGGTGCCGCTGGTGGCCTTGGGGCCGGCACTGCCGGAGGCGTCGAGGCCGGCGTCGTCGGCACCGGGTGCACCTGCTTGCGTGACGAGCGGGACCGTCTGGTTGCGCTGGTTTCGTACGTTCCCTATGACGGGGGCTGAGGTTGTGGACGGCACCGGGGTTTCGGGCAACACCGGGGTTTCCAGCGGCGCTGAGATTTCCAGTGGCACCGGGGTTGCGGACGGCACCGGGGTCTTGGGTGTCGCGGAGTCCGGTGCCGGGTTGCTGCCGGTGTCATTCTCCCTGCTCGGTGACACCGCATCATCGATTGGAACCTTCAGCGAACTGTCGGTGACGGCTTCTGGTGGATCGTCTGCTGCTGGATCGTCCTGTGGCGAGGAGCCGGTCTCATCGGGCGCGGGCGAGGCGGCAGTCGGCCTGAGCGCGGTGTCCAGTGGCTGGACCGGGGCCGCCGCCGTGTCGAAAACCCCGACGTCGGACGTCCACACAGGTCTGCGGATGGAGGACGGCAACGTGCTGAGTGGGCCGAACAGCGGGTCGTCCGCCGGTGGGACCCACAGATCCACATCCTCGACGGCGTCCCCCGAGACGCCTGGTGACTGCTCTGGCTTCTCGTCCATCCCCCGTAGACTACGGTGCCCGGCAGAATCTTCGCAGGGCCGAATGATCATTTCGTGGGGGTCGGCGGCCGGTTGCGCCGACCGCCTGGTAACCTCAAGGACTGCCGCTCATGACAGGTTGCGAGACCTACGCGGCCGGCAGCTCTTGAGCCACTCATCTGAGCGACTCGAAGGCACAACACGCATCCGCTGACAAGAAAAGGCAGACCTGTGCGCACGTACCAGCCCAAGCCCACAGACGTCCAGCAGGCTTGGCACGTCATCGATGCCACGGACGTGGTGCTCGGCAGGCTGGCCAGCCAGGCCGCCCAACTGCTGCGTGGCAAGCACAAGCCGACATTCGCCCCACACATCGACACCGGCGACTTCGTCATCATTGTGAACGCCGGCAAGGTGGCCCTCAGTGGCAACAAGCGGGAGCAGGCGAAATACCATCGCCACTCCGGCTACCCGGGCGGTCTGCGCAGCGTCTCCTATGGATCGCTGCTCGACACCCGGCCGCAGCTCATCGTCGAGAAGGCCGTCAAGGGCATGTTGCCGAAGAGCAAGCTGGGCCGGGCGCAGGCCACCAAGCTGAAGGTTTACGCCGGGCCGACGCATCCCCACCAGGCCCAGCAGCCTCAGCCGTTCGAAATCATCCAGGTCGCGCAGTAAGCCGCGGACCATCTGACCAGGAAGGACAGGCGACGTGGCTGTCGTGACCGACGCCCAGGGCAATCCCCGCGCCACCGGCCGGCGTAAGGAGGCTGTTGTCCGAGTACGCCTTCTGCCGGGTAGCGGCAAGTGGACTTTGAACGGACGCTCCCTGGAGGAATACTTCCCCAACAAGGTGCACCAGCAGCTGGTCAACGAGCCGCTCAAGGCGCTGGACCGGGCCGAGTCCTATGACGTGGTGGCACGGCTGCATGGTGGCGGAGTCTCCGGCCAGGCCGGTGCGCTTCGCCTCGCGCTCGCCCGGGCTCTGATCACCGTCGAGGAGGAATCCCGGCCGGTGCTGAAGAAGGCCGGCTTCCTGACGCGGGACGCCCGGGTCAAGGAGCGGAAGAAGTACGGCCTGAAGAAGGCTCGGAAGGCGCCCCAGTACAGCAAGCGCTGACTTTCCGGGATCGCCCCTCTCTCCGTCCTGTTTGTGTGGAACACCGTTCGTGCGCTCGCGGGCCGCGCGGCGTCCGCCAGGCCGGAGAGCGCGCCGTTATGCTTCTTCTCGCGCGCTCGGAGGCTCCAGGACATCCGCTAAGCTGAAGAGCACGTATTGTGCTTCTCTTCGCACGCTCGGAGGCTCCAAGGCTTCGGTGGTCCGAAGAGCGTACGACCATGGTTCTTTTCGTGCGCTCGGAGGTCCCGGGGAACCTGGGCGGGGCTGCGGTCCGCGGGTGGCGTCCGACACGGGATGGACTGACGGCGGTGACCACATGGTGGTGAGGCTTTTCGGTACCGATGGCGTTCGCGGGGTTGCCAACGCCGATCTGACGGCCGAACTGGCGCTGGGGTTGTCGGCGGCGGCCGTGGCGGTGCTCACTGAGCACCGTTCTCCCGGCTCCGGGCGTCCGGCCGTGGTAGTCGGGCGCGACACCCGTCCGTCCGGGGAGTTCCTGGAGGCGGCGGTTGTCGCCGGACTGGCGTCGGCCGGTGCGGACGTCCTGCGCATAGGCGTGGTCCCCACTCCCGCGGTGGCGCATGCGGTCATCGGCTCGGGGGCGGATCTCGGTGTGATGCTCTCAGCAAGCCACAACCCCATGCCTGACAACGGCATCAAGCTGTTTGCCGCGGGCGGGCAAAAGCTGCCGGACGAGATCGAGGACGAGATCGCCGAACGTCTCGCCCTGCCGGTGTCGGACCGTCCCACCGGTGCGGCGATCGGCCGGGTTCGTGACGATCAGACCCTTGTCCAGCGGTATGCGGACTTCCTGCTGACAGCTGTTCCCGCTCCGCTGACCAGCCTTCGGGTCGTGGTCGACTGCGCGCAGGGAGCCGCGTGCACATTGGCACCACGCGTGCTGCGGGCTGCCGGGGCCGACGTGATCGCCCTGCACGCGGACGGGGACGGCGTCCGGATCAACGACGGTTGTGGTGCCACGCACCTGGAGGTTTTGCAGGCGGCCGTGCTGGAACACGGTGCTGACGCCGGTATCGCGCACGACGGCGACGCCGACCGTTGCATGGCAGTGGACGCCAACGGAGAGATCGTCGACGGCGATCAGATCCTCGCCCTGTCCGCTCTGGGGTTGCGGGAGCACGGCGAGCTCACCGACGACACGGTCGTGGTGACGGTGATGTCGAACCTGGGCTTTCACCACGCGATGCGTGACGCCGGGATCAACGTGGTCGCGACCCCGGTCGGCGACCGCTATGTGCTGGAGGCCATGCGCGAGCGCGGGCTGTCCCTGGGGGGAGAACAGAGCGGGCACGTCGTCTTCCTCCGCCATGCGACGACCGGGGACGGGCTGCTGACCGCTTTGCAGGTGCTCGGCCGCATGGCCGAGACGCAGCGTCCACTCGCGGAGCTTGCCAAGGTCATGACGAAGCTGCCGCAGGTGCTCGTCAACGTCAGGGGCGTGGACCGGTCGAAGGTGCCCACGTCACCGGAGCTCGTCGCCGCGGTCGCCGCGGCCGAGGCCGAGCTCGGGGACGATGGTCGGGTCCTGCTGCGTCCGTCCGGAACGGAGCCGCTGGTCCGGGTCATGGTGGAGGCGCCTACCGGTGAGCAGGCCAAGGCGGTCGCCACCCGCCTGGCCGCGGTTGTCCGCAGTGCCCTGGGCTGATGCCGGCTGAGCGCCTGGCGTGTGTCTGCGGCGCCTGCGTGTGCCCGCTGAGCCCACGCGGATCGCGGCAGACCCGCATCCGAAGCGCTATTACCACCAGCGAAAACAAAGGTGCGTAATGAGTCCTGCCCGGTTGGCCCGGGCCGCTGGTTGCGTACGCTGACCGCATGTGTGGGATCATCGGGTACATCGGGGGACAGCCCGCGCTCGAGGTGGCTCTGGCCGGGCTTCGCCGGTTGGAATATCGGGGCTACGACTCGGCGGGCATAGCCGTTGTCGTCGACGGCGGGCTGCGTACCTTGCGCAGGGCGGGCAAACTGGCCAATCTGGAAAAGGCGCTGGCCGAATCAGGGACCGGCCTGGAGGGCCAAAGGCAGAACGATCATGGTTTTTCCGCGCTGCCGGAGGCCTGGATTTCCGGGTCGTTGTCGGGAACCGCTGGTATCGGCCATACCCGCTGGGCGACGCACGGCGGGCCGACGGATGCCAACGCACATCCGCACACCGACTGCACCGGCGCCATCGCGGTGATCCACAATGGGATCATCGAGAACTTCGCGAGCCTGCGGGCCGGACTTGAGCGCGGCGGGCACGAGCTGGCCAGCGAGACCGACACCGAGGTCGTCGCGCACCTGCTGGAGGACGAGCTCGCCGCGGTGACCGGTCCGGGCGAGCCCTCAGCGGCCGGGGCGAGCCTGCTGACCGAGGCCTTCCGCAGGGTGTGCCGCCGCCTTGAGGGCGCTTTCACGCTGGTCGTGGTGCACCGGGACCATCCTGACGTGGTGGTCGGAGCACGGCGCAACAGCCCGCTCGTGGTCGGTATCGGTACGGACGAAACCTTCCTGGCCAGTGACGTCGCGGCCTTCATCGCGCACACCCGTAGCGCCGTGGAGATCGGACAGGACCAGATCGTCGAAGCCCGCCGCGATGGTGTGACCATCACCGACTTCGCCGGCAATCCGGTGGCGGGCCGTCCGTACCACGTCGACTGGGACGCGAGCGCCGCGGAGAAGGGCGGTCACCCCTACTTCATGCTCAAGGAGATCAGCGAGCAGCCGACTGCCCTTGCCGACACCCTGCGCGGACGCCTGTCCAACGACGCCGAAATCGTCCTCGACGAGGAACGCCTGTCCGTCCAGGACTTCCGTGACGTCGACAAGGTCTTCATCGTCGCCTGTGGTACGGCCTACCACGCCGGACTGATCGCCAAATATGCCATCGAGCACTGGACGCGGTTGCCCTGCGAGGTGGAAATGGCCTCGGAATTCCGTTACCGCGACCCGGTTCTGGACCGTTCCACGCTCGTCATCGCCATCAGCCAGAGCGGTGAGACGCTGGACACCCTGATGGCGGTCAAGCACGCGCGGGAGCAGAAGGCCCGGGTCCTCGCGATCTGCAACACGAACGGGTCGACGATTCCGCGGGAGTCCGACGCTGTCCTGTACACCCGCTGCGGTCCCGAGGTCGGGGTGGCCTCGACGAAGACCTTCCTCGGCCAGGTGGCTGCCTGCCTGCTGGTCGGGCTGTACCTGGCGCAGGTGCGAGGGGTGCTCTACGGCGACGAGGTCGCCCGGTACGTCGAGAAGCTGCAGACCATGCCGGCCCTGGTGCGGGAGACCCTGGCCACGATCGAACCGATGAGGGCACTCGCCCGGACTCTCGTCGACGCCAAGGCCGTGCTTTTCCTCGGCCGTCACGTCGGTTACCCGGTCGCTCTGGAAGGCGCTCTCAAGCTCAAGGAGCTCGCCTACATGCATGCCGAGGGCTTCCCCGCCGGAGAGCTGAAGCACGGCCCGATCGCGCTCGTCGAGGCGGGTCTGCCGGTCGTCGTTGTGGTGCCGTCTCCGCGGGGGCGCTCGCACCTGCACAGCAAGATTGTTTCCAATATCCAGGAGGTCCGGGCCCGTGGTGCCCGGACGATCGTCATCGCCGAGGAGGGCGACACCGTTGTGGAGCCCTACGCCGAGCATCTGATCCGGGTGCCGGCGACGCCGACCTTGTTCGCCCCGTTGGTGACGACGTTGCCGTTGCAGGTCTTTGCCTGCGAGTTGGCTCTTGCCCGTGGCCTCGACGTCGATCAGCCGCGAAACCTCGCCAAGTCCGTCACCGTCGAGTAGCTCTTTCCACTCCCGCGTCGGCGGGGTCTTCTCCCGTATCGATCGGGTCTTCTCCCGTGTCGGAGCGGTGGCAGGCCGGACTCGGGTTTATCTCCGCGCGCCGAAGTGGGGTTCATCCAGGTGGCGAACGGTGTATCTCCACCGAGAGCAGTGCGACAAGTTGTCGAATATTTGATTTTTCAGAGCGAAATCGGTGACAATTTCCGTCTGTGAGTGTTGTTGTGTTGACCTGGATCAACGTCGGCTACGAAACTTTCTCCAGGCTCACGGACGGACTGGCCGGCTCCCCGGGCACGAGGAGCGCAGTCCCGGGCCGTAAGGGGAACAGAACCGATGCGCCGGCTCCTGTGAGCGACCCGGGGACTTGGGTCTCCCGGCGGCGCGAGAAAAACATGATCGTGCTGTCTTTGGCCCCGCTGGTCGTGGCCTGCCGCGGGCATCTCGCCCACGGCAGGCCACGGGCCGCTGCCGCCGTCCGTACCGCAGGCGTGTCTGCGGGTGGGCTGGCCAGCCGATGATCGTCGAGATCGTGCGGCTGGATCGTCCGACCGCTCGCTCACGCCTCACCCTGGCGGTCTAGGTCCCGCATCCGATGGGACCGTTGACCATTGCCGCGGGCGCCGTGACCCCGCGTCCGCGGCGACAGGTTGTCGCAGGCCGCAATAGGCTTTCGGAGAGAAATACCCCTGATCAGGAGAAATGCCTCTGTCCAGGGGAAACGCCCGGTCTGTGGTCAGCAGGCTCGGGCCTGCTCAGGGCTCGGGCTCATCCGATCGGATGCGGACGCCGCCAGCGTGCCGCGGCCTCGCGCAGATCCATGGCCAGGACATCGTTGACGGCGGCGAGGTCGACCACCAGATCAACCAGCGCCGGCCCGTCCAGGCTCTCGAGGAAGTCACGCAGGTCGATGGGTTGGCCGTCGGCGTCGTAGAAGCCGTCATCAGTGTGGTCGAAGTCGTCGCTGTCCTCGCTCGGATCGATGGCACCCGTGGCTACCAGAGCCAGCGCGACAGCGTGTGCACAGAACTGTTCGACGGCGCCGGTCGGACAGGTACAGGTCGACCCCGGCGTCCCGTCGATCACTGACAGTTGGGTGTGGGTGAGCTGGTCGCCGTCCACGGTGCCGGACGCGCTGCTCGGCCGGATCCGTAGGTCGCCGACCCGTCCCTGCAATGCGAGGGCGACACCGCGGGTGAACTCGCCCAGACCCGCGAGGCGCGCGCACTCGTCCTCGTCGAAGACAGCATGCAACGGTGTGATGGCGATGTCGTCATGTCCGTTTGGCCCCGACTGGTTGACGATCATCGGGTAATTCTACGAGACATGCTGTCCGCGGGCGCGGGGCCCTGACAGTCGGCCGCAGCTCACGGTCGTGACTCATGGCTGCGGTTCACGGCTGACATGATCTTGTAGCGGCTGTCGGCTTGTAGAGGACGGCGACCGGCAGCCGTCCGTGGCATGGACCGCCGGTCGCGGCCGTACGTGGGAGGCTCGGGCGCATGGCCGTGGTGGGTGTTGGAGCACCTCCTGGCATGACGCAGAGGTGGTCGGCGATCCAGGCGGCCGCCCACGGATCCGGGTGACCGACACCGTTGCGGCCGTTGCCGACAGCCTGGCCATCCGGTCGTGGCATCTCTCCCTCACTCACGACGGTGGGCTGGCAGCGGCGTTCGTCGTCGCCGAAGGCTGACTACAAGCGCCGTAGCGTGACCTCCGGTCAACCATTTCGGGCAACCTCCCCGCAAGCATCGACGAGGTGGGCAGGACACTCCGTCGGAGAAGACGAGAGCATGGGCGGCATGAGGCTTGCTCACACGGTCGTCCAGGTCCGGGAGGCCGAGACGCGGCTGCTCGCCAGTCTGCCTCCAGGCTTGCTGATGCAGCGGGCCGTGCATGGGCTGCTGTCACATGCGGTACGCCGGCTCGGGGGGGTGTACGGCGCTCGGGTCGTCGTTCTGGCTGGCAGCGGTGACAACGGCGGCGACGCGCTGTGGACGGGCGCGCGACTGGCTGCCCGGGGTGCTCGCGTGGACGTGCTTGCTCCGGGGGCCACGCATCCGGCCGGGACGGCGGCTCTGCTTGCGGCGGGTGGTCGCCTGCATGCCGTGTCCGGTCCCGATCCCGACCCTGCGGGTGCGCAACCGCCGGGACCTGGCCTACCGGCCGGCGATGACACCGCCGCGCGCCTGCTCGCCACGGCTGATCTCGTCCTCGACGGTCTGCTCGGTATAGGTGGCAAGGGCGGCCTGCGTTCGGGACATGCCCGGCTGGCAGCACGTGCTCCCAGGGAGCGAACTGTCGCCGTGGA
Source organism: Protofrankia symbiont of Coriaria ruscifolia (assembly GCF_900634745.1). Classification (NCBI taxonomy): domain Bacteria; kingdom Bacillati; phylum Actinomycetota; class Actinomycetes; order Frankiales; family Frankiaceae; genus Protofrankia; species Protofrankia symbiont of Coriaria ruscifolia. The sequence continues at coordinate 54,577 of NZ_CAAAFR010000183.1, read as the reverse complement.
CGTTCCGAGCGGGGTGGACTCCGACACCGGTGCGGTGGCAGGCCCGGCCGTCCACGCGAGCAGCACGGTGACCTTCGGGACCTACAAACGTGGCCTGCTGATCGGGCCGGGAGCGGAGCACGCCGGCCAGGTGGAGCTGGTCGACATCGGCCTCACCCTCCCGGCCGCGGACCTTGCCGCGTTGGACGATGCCGACGCGGACCGCCTCCTACCCGTCCCTAGACCGGGGGACTCCAAATACACCCGCGGGGTGCTGGGTCTGGTCGCAGGCAGCGACGCCTACCCGGGCGCAGCAGTGCTCGCCACCGGTGGGGCGCTGCGAGGAGCCGCAGGCTACCTGCGAGTGGTGAGTACCCGCGTGGCCGCCGACCACGTACGCCGTGCGCATCCCGAAGCGGTGGTCACCCAGATCGACCCCGGTGACGCCGACGCCGTTGTCGCGGCCGGACGGGTACAGGCGTGGGCCGTGGGCCCGGGGTTGCCCGCGGACGGCCATACCGCCCGGGTGGTGGCAGCTGTGCTGGCCATCGACATTCCCCTGCTGCTCGACGCTGGCGCGCTGGGCGTGTTGGCCGGGGACGCCCGGTGCGCCGGTGCGCTGCGGGAGCGCACCGCACCGACCCTGCTCACACCCCACGAAGGGGAGTTCGTCCGGCTCGCGGAGGCGCTCGGCTGGGACGCCGACACGACCGTGGGTGAACTGGCCGCGGACCGGCTCGCGGTTGTGCGCCGCTGCGCCGCCGAACTCGGTGTGACCGTGCTGCTGAAGGGAAACCGCACGCTGATCGTCGACCCGAACGGGCCGGCGCGGGTGAACACCACGGGCACGCCATGCCTCGCCACGGCCGGCAGCGGTGACGTCCTGACGGGCCTGTGCGGCTCGTTGCTTGCCGGTGGCTGCTCTGCACTGGACGCCGGCAGCGTGGGCGCCCATTTGCACGGCCGAGCGGCCTCGCGGGCGGGTCGGCCGCTGGCGGCATCCGACCTGCCTGCGCTTTTGCGGCGGCGCCGGCGGCCGTGACGGCTCGTCCGCCGACATCGAAGATCATGGTGACCTCTCTGAGTGATCCGGGGACCTGGGCCTCCGGCGACGCGAGAAAAGCATGATCGCGCCACCTTTGGTCCCTGGGCGAGACGTTCGAGCGACGCCTCCACGGTGATCTCCATATCTCTCGTACGCCAGGCCCGCGGCGCAGCTGTGGATAACCGGCTTCTATCCACAGCTCTGGCCGGCATCCTCGGCATGGTGCTGCCGGCTGTGTTGTCATCGACATCCCGGCACAGCCGGTCGGGGCCGCCGGCCACGAGCAGAGTGGACGGAATCGGGCTGCTGGCCGGAATCTGCTGGCCGGAATGAGGTGAGGTGAGATGATCTCAGGATCTTCTGCCCCGGCGTCGGCGTCGGCGACTGGGATGAACTTGTTACCGTCGAAGCACAGTGCGCCACGACATTCCGACGCGAGTCGGCACAGCTGGCCGGGTAGGTCAGGAAGGCTTCCGGATGACACCGCAGAGTGATGGCCTGCGCGCCTGCGCCATCGTGGACCTGGACGCGGTCCGCGATTCGGTGGCGACTCTGGTCGCCTGTGCCGGGAACGCCGCGACCATGGCAGTGGTGAAGGGCGACGGTTACGGGCACGGGATGCTTGCATGCGCACGTGCTGCTGTGGAAGCGGGTGCAAGCTGGCTCGGGGTCGCCGTCATCGAAGAGGCGCTCGCGTTGCGTGCTGCCGGCTTCACCGTCCCGATCTTCGCATGGCTCACCACCCCGGGAGAGCCGCTCGCGGACGCGGTCGCCGCTGACATCGACCTGTCCGCGTCGGCTCCCTGGGCGCTGGCAGAGATCGCCGCGGCCGCCCGACTTTCCGGTCGGACCGCCCGTGTCCACCTCAAGGTCGACACCGGTCTCAGCCGGGGCGGTGCCACCGAGGCGGACTGGCCGTCCCTGTGCGACGCGGCGGCGGCGCTGGCCGCCGAAAACCTGATCGACGTGGCCGGTGTGTGGAGTCACCTGGCTTTCGCCGACTCGCCCGGCCATCCGACCGTCCGTGGCCAGACCGGGCGTTTCGCCGACGCGGTCACCGTTGCCGAGAAGATCGGCCTGCGTCCGCAGGTGCGCCATCTGGCCAACTCGGCGGCGACGCTGGTCAGCCCGGACGCCCATTTCGATCTGGTTCGCCCTGGAATCGCCGTGTACGGACTGTCACCCGGACCGCAAGTCGGTTCGTCCATGGCCCTGGGTCTGCGCCCGGCCATGACGCTGACCGCCCGGCTGGCGCTGGCCAAACGGGTACCGGCGGGCAGCGGTGTGTCCTACGCCCACCGGTACACCACCACGACGGAGTCAACCCTTGGACTGATACCGCTCGGGTACGCCGACGGCATCCCGCGGGCGGCCGGCAACACCGCCGAGGTGCTGCTCGCGGGCCGGCGTCGGCGTATCGCCGGAACCGTCTGCATGGACCAGTTCGTGGTGGACGTCGGCGACGATCCGATCCAGGCAGGCGACCAGGTGGTCCTGTTCGGGCCGGGGGATCACGGCGAACCCACCGCACAGGACTGGGCGGACGCCCTCGGCACGATCAACTACGAGATCGTCACCAGGGTCGGCGTCCGGGTGCCCCGCGTCCATCTGAATGTCTCCGTCGAGCCTCGTGGCACCGGCCGGCGGTCGTCCGCTTCGCCGGGCGCCGGCCCGTCCACTCCCGGCCAGTCCGGCATCGCTTCCTCCAGCGTCGGCCCGTCCGGCGCTGGTTCGTCGGCGCTGGAGCAGCTTCCGTCATGAGTGCGTCCCTGGAGCCGGATGGCGCCTTACGGACCGCGGCGGCTGGCCGGCTCCCCGGTATCGGGCGCAGCCTTGGCCGGGCGGGCCGCGCTGTTGCCCGGATGCGGGCGGCGCGAACAGCGGGAATTGCGGGCCTCGTCACAGCGGTCGTCATAGGAACGGCGGCGGAACGGCGGTTGGCGCGCATCCGTTCCGAGCGGGTCGGCGCGAGTAACGAGGAGCCGGTCGCCCCGGTCGGCGGGCATCCGACCACGGTGATCGCCTCTGACGGGGTGCCGTTACACGTCGAGATCGTCGACGATTCCAGCGCGCCGCTCACCCTCGTGTTCGTTCACGGCTTCTGTGTCAGCCTCGACTGCTGGACGTTCCAGCGCCGGGACCTGGCCGACTGCGGCCGGTTGGTGTTCTACGACCAGCGAACACACGGTGCCTCGGGCCCCTCGGAGCTTGAGGGGTGCACGATCGAGCAGCTTGGTGACGATCTGTATCGGGTGCTGACCGAGGTGGTACCGACCGGACCGGTGGTTCTCATCGGGCACTCGATGGGCGGGATGACGATCCTCGCGCTGGCCGACGCCCATCCGGGGCTCTTCGGTGACCGGGTCGCCGGGGTCGCGCTCCTGTCGACCAGCGCCGGCAGCCTGGCAACGGTCACCTTCGGCCTGCCCGCGACGGCTACGGTGGCGCTGCGGGCCTGTCTGCCCGGTCTCGCGGTCGGTATGCGCTACGCTCCGTCGCTGTTGGAACGGGGGCGCAGCCACGGCAGCGACATCGCCTGGGTCCTCACCCGCCGGATCGGCTTCGGCTCGACCAGCGTCGGGCCGCCTGTGGTGGCATTCCTGGAAAAAATGGTGGCTGCCACACCGCTGCGCGTGATTGCGGCCTTCCTGCCCGCTCTGATCGCTCATGACAAACTGGTTGCCGCGGCGGTGCTGGTGGCGACTCCGACGCTGATCCTTGTCGGTGACGCCGATGTGATGACTCCGGTGGAGCACAGCCGCACACTTGCCGACGCGCTCCCCGAAGCGGACCTTGTGGTCATACCCGGAGCCGGGCACACCGTCGTCATGGAGCGTCCGGACGAGGTCAACGCGGCACTGCGTACCCTCGTCCAGCGAGCAACCACCCATCAGCCGCAATCGCGCAATCCGGTCGTCCCCGCCCCTCGGGACCACGGCCCGGACGACATCTCCGTATGGAAACCCTGAGATGGACACCGTGAGTATGGGGTTGCGAACCTGATGTTGCGAACCTGACGTTGCGAGCATGATGTCGTGAGGTGGACGTTGTGAGTGGCCCGGACATGCCGCTGCCGACCCCCGCCGGCGGTCCGGTGGGGGTCGGTGGTGCCGGGTTGGTGGTCGAGGCCCCGGACGCCGACACCATGCGCGAGGTCGGCAGGCGGCTGGCCGGTGTGCTGCGCGCAGGCGACCTCGTGGTCCTGGCCGGGCCGCTCGGCGCCGGTAAAACCGTGCTCGTCCAGGGCATTGCCGCGGGCCTGGGTGTCGCCGGGGCAGTCACCTCGCCGACCTTCGTGATCGCCCGGGTACACGCGGACGGCCGCGTGCCCCTGGTGCATGTGGATGCCTACCGCCTGGGCGGGTTCGTCGAGGTCGAGGACATCGACCTCGACGCCGACATCGAGGAATCCGTGACCGTGGTCGAATGGGGTTCGGGCCTGGTGGAGGGGCTGGCCAGCACGCATCTACGTGTGGAGATCGAGCGTCCCGAGGACGCGATGCCGCTGCCCCTTGCGGGTACCACCGACGCCCGCGAGGTCCCCGACGCCGGGGGGAGACGCGTGATCCGCATGGTTGGCAGCGGTGGGGACTGGCCGCAGCGCATGCTGTCGTTACTGCCCTCGTTGCCGGACGCGGTGACCTCGCCGACCTCGCCACGCCGGTGGCGAGATCGAGCTGTCCCGTAAGGATCAAGGAATGATCTTATGGTTGGCAGCGGGCTAGGCTGTCGAACGTGCTGCTCATCGCTCTTGACACGGCGACACCCGCCTGCTCGGTTGCGCTCGTCGACGTGGACCGTGTGCGCACGGCCGGCGCGGCGGAGGCGGGCAGGGAGTCCGGGGCGGATGCGGGCAGGCGGGCCGTCAGGGTGACGGGCCGAGCGTTGCGCCAGGTTGTCGATCCGCGACGGCACGCCGAGCTGCTTGTACCGCTGGTACGGGAGGTTCTCGACGAAGCGGCCGTACGTCCTGCCGATCTCGACGCCGTGGTGGTGGGTCTCGGGCCCGGTCCTTTCACGAGCCTGCGGGTGGGAGTGGTGACCGCTGGAGCATTCGCGGACGCTCTTGGTAAGCCTGCCTACGGCATCTGCTCGCTGGACGGTGTCGGTGCCGACATCCCGGGCCGGGTGGCTGTGGCAACCGACGCGCGACGCCGTGAGGTCTACTGGGCGGTCTACGCCGACGGCGCACGCATCGCCGGACCCTCCGTGGGGCGACCACAGAGCGTCGTCGACGCACTGCGTGAAATGTCCATTGACCGGGTGGTCGGCTCGGGGGTCGCTCTGTACCCGGACGCGTTCGCCGACCTCACCGGCACCGACCCGGATTCCGGTCCGGGTGGCGGTCCGGGGCCTGGCGCAGGCGCGCAGGTTGCTTCGACTTCGAGCCTGGATCAGGCCTGCGGGTCGGTCCGCTCGGTCGACCCTAGGTACCCCTCTCCGATCAGTCTCGCCCGCCTGGCCGCCTCGGATGCTCTCGCCCGCCGGCCGCCGGCGCCGCTGGTTCCGCTGTACCTGCGTCGGCCGGACGCGGCCGAGCCGCACCCGCCGAAGGCGGTGGCCGTGTGACGGGTCATGGAGGTCATGCAATGGTCCTGATGCGCCGGACGCCCGATCATCGGCGTGTCTTCGCATGGGCCTCACCCGGGGTGCGATCGTGAACTCTCCCATTCCGCCGGATGGCACAGACAGCGCCCGGCAGGACGCGGGCAGCCCTCGGAGTGCGGGCGGTGCTCCAGGCGTAGGCAGTACTCCCGCCGCAGGCGGTGCTCGGCATAACCATGTTGCGTTCGAGCCGCTGCGCTGGTGGCACCTTGACGACGTCGTCACCCTGGAACGGGAGATCTTCACCGAGGACGCCTGGACGCCCGAGCTGTTCTGGTCCGAGCTCGCCCAGGGCGTGGCACGGCACTACCTGGCCGCCGTCCGTGACAACCGGATCGTCGGCTACGGAGGGCTCGCTGTTCATGACGACGAGTCCTACATACAGACCCTCGGTGTCGCCGCGGACGCCCGCGGCGGCGGTGTCGCCACCCGGCTGCTGGTCGCGCTGCTGCGCCATGCCCGCGGGTGCGGCGCCCACCGTTGCGAGCTGGAGGTACGCACCGACAACACCGTGGCCCAGTCCCTCTACCGGCGCCTGGGGTTCGTCGAACTCGGGGTACGCAGGGGCTACTACCAACCGTCCGGAGCCGACGCCTTTGTGATGTTGGCCGACCGGATACACCGCAGCGACTACGGCAGGATGCTGGACGCGGCCGAGCAGGCGGTATCGGGGTGACAGCGGTGCCGGGAGCAACAGAAGCAGAGGTAACAGGAGTGACGGCGGTGCCGTGGGCTGACGGCGTTGCCGGGGCCGGTGGTGCTACCCCGGTGACGGCGGCAATGAGGACAACAAGAGGTAATACGCGGTGATGACGGTGTCGTGGGCTGATGGCGTTGCCGGGGCCGATGGCGCTGTCCCGATGACGGTGGTGTCCCGATGACGGTGGTGTCGAGGTGACGGTGGTGTCGGGGTGAGTGGGGCCCGCGCGGGTGACGCGCCGCTGGTGCTGGGGATCGAGACCTCCTGCGACGAGACCGGGGTGGGCCTGGTCCGGGGCGGGGTGCTGCTCGCGGACACGCTCGCGTCGTCCGTCGACGAGCACGCCCGCTACGGCGGGGTCATCCCCGAGATCGCAGCCCGCGCGCACGTCGAGGCGATGGTGCCCACGGTGGAGCGGGCGCTGTCCCAGGCGGGGTTGCGGCACCGCGACGTGGACGCGGTCGCGGTCACTGCCGGTCCCGGTCTCGCCGGTGCGCTGCTGGTCGGGGTGGCCGCGGCAAAGGCCTATGCGTTCGCGCTCGGCGTCCCGCTCTACGGCGTCCATCATCTGGCCGCGCATGTGGCGGTCGACACCCTTGAACACGGACCGCTGCCCGGACCGTCCATCGCGTTGCTGGTCTCCGGCGGGCATTCGTCGCTGCTACTCATCCCGGATCTCGCCAGCGGCGAGGTGAGCTCGCTGGGGGCGACCGTCGACGACGCCGCGGGTGAGGCATACGACAAGGTTGCCCGGCTGCTCGGAATGCCGTTCCCGGGCGGGCCGCCCATCGACCGGGCGGCCCGCGACGGGAACCCGACGATCGCCTTCCCGCGCGCCAAGGCGACCGACGGCACCTTCGACTTCTCCTTCAGCGGGTTGAAGACCGCTGTGGCCCGGTGGGTGGAGGCACGCCGCCGGGCCGGGGAGCCCGTGCCCATCGCCGATGTCGCCGCGTCCTTCCAGGAGGCGGTCGTGGACGTGCTGACCGCGAAGTCGGTCGCGGCCTGCCGGGCCCGCGGGGTGGACACTCTGGTGATCGGCGGCGGTGTGGCGGCGAACAGCAGGCTGCGGGCGCTGGCGGCGGCACGCTGCGAAGCCGCGGGCATCACGCTGCGGGTGCCCCGGCCGGGGTTGTGCACCGACAACGGCGCGATGGTCGCCGCGCTCGGCTCCCTCCAGGTCGAAGCCGGGGTGCCCCCGTCCCCGCTGGACATCCCCGCCTCTTCGACCCTCCCGTTCTGACCAGGCCGCTTCCCAGCACGACCGCTTCCCGACATGACCGCCGCCTGCTGGGGGTCGCGGATCGGCGTGGACGTCCCGATGGCGATGATTGTTCCTTGTGGGGGGACGCGGAGGCAGACGCCGGCGGCCGGTCGGCATGCTGCTGGGGCTCGCTGGTGCGGCGGGGGCGGTAGCCGCATGGCGCAGCGGACAGGGCGCGGCTGCCACCCTCGCCGTGGTCGTCGCCGCGGCAGGGCTGTATCTGGCCTGGGCGGGCTACGCCGCCGACCGGCGGGACGCCCAGGCCGGGCCCGCGCCCTGCTGGCCGCCGGGCTGGTCCTGCCCGTCCTCGACGGGCTCGACGAGATCGACGAGATCGACGAGATCCATTCCGGTGGCCGCGACCAGGCCCTAATGGGAGCTACCGGGTCGCCGTAAGGCAGGCTCGGTTCCGGTAGCCGCTGGTAGGTGAGCACTCCAGGCCCCTCATGGGGTTCATGGCCGTGTTCATGATGCCAACGGTTGTGCCCGTGTGGCTCGCAGTCGTGTTTGTGGCCGTGGCCGGGCTCGCGCTTGGACTTGGTGGCATCACTGCGGACACGCAGCGAGCAGCGGACCCACGGTCTGTTCTGGTCCAAGATCGTTCCAGGGTGCTCGCGAGCATGCTTGCAGTCGGACCTATGATCATGCTTTCTTGGGGTTTATCCAGCTCGTGGCCGGACTCGCGGGCCTGTTCGGGCTCGTGGCCGGACTCGAGAGCGGTCTTGTGACAAGACTCACGAGCGACCTCGGGGCCGGACCTGTGTTTGAGCCTGTGGCTGGGCTCGCGAGCGGCCTCGGGGCCGGGCTCGTGTTTGGGCTTGTGGCTGGGCTCGCGGGCGTGTTCGGGCTCGTGCTCGGGCTCGACTCGGCATGGGGGCGTTTGGGCCTCGCCCGGCTCTGGCTGGCCTGGCACGGTCATCAGCCCCCGCGGCTGATGGCGTTTCTTGCTGACGCCCACGAGCGGGGAATCCTTCGGCAGGCCGGGGCGGTGTGGGAGTTCCGTCATGCCAACCTGCAGCGTCGCCTCGCCAACAGACCCTGACTTGCCAACCGATCGCTGACATGCGTCGGCTGGACGTCCAGCCGACGCATCCGGTCACGGCGCCGGTTGTGGTCGAAGATGGAAGCTGTGGCTGGTGTGACGCGTATGTGGGAGGCACGGGCGGCGCGGGGGCGCATGGACGATCTCCTCGCCTGGCTCGGCCGGGCCGTGGCGGGCACTGCGGCGGAGATCTACCGGGGGGCCGGCGACAACCGTGACGTCGTGGTGGTCCTTTTCCATCCGTCCGTGACCGACCCGTCGGCGGCTCCACCGGCGCACCGCGACCACGTGTCCGTCATCGCGGACATTCCGCCGGGCCTGCTCGCGCGTTCTGCGCAGGAGTGGGACTTCGAGCGCGTATCGTCACCCGGACCGGATATCAATGACCGGTAGGGAGACCGATGAAAAGAAGCGTTGTCACCGGAGGTGCCGGCTTTCTGGGGTCGCACCTGTGTGAACGGTTGCTCGACGAAGGCCATGCGGTCATCTGCCTGGACAACTTCGTCACCGGGACCCCGGTGAATGTCGCGCACCTGACCGGGCACGAGCACTTTCGGCTCGTCCGTTGTAATGTGACTGATTATGTTCATGTTACTGGTCCGGTCGACTATGTGCTGCACTTCGCCTCACCGGCGAGTCCCATCGACTATCTGAATCTACCGATTCACACCTTGAAGGTCGGCTCGATCGGTACCCTGCACGCTCTCGGTCTTGCCAAGGAGAAACACGCGCGTTTCGTGCTGGCGTCCACCTCGGAGGTCTATGGCGATCCGCAGGTCCATCCGCAGCCCGAGGACTACTGGGGTCACGTCAATCCGGTGGGGCCGCGGGGTGTGTACGACGAGGCCAAGAGGTTCGGTGAAGCGCTTACCATGGCCTATCGCCGTAGCCACGGGGTGGACGCCGGAATCGTCCGGATCTTCAACACCCATGGGCCTCGGATGCGCCCCAACGACGGCCGGGCGATTCCCGCCTTCGCGACCCAGGCGCTGCGCGGTGAACCCATCACCGTCGCCGGTGACGGAAGCCAGACCCGGTCGATCATATATGTTGACGATCTGGTGGAGGGGATCGTGCGGATGACATTTTCTGGTCACCCCGGTCCGATGAACATCGGAAATCCCCACGAGCTGTCCATCCTCGAACTTGCGGAGCTCGTCCGCGAGGTGGCCAAGAGCGAATCCGTCATCTCGTTCATTCCGCGTCCGGAGGACGACCCGACGGTCCGCCAGCCCGACATATCCCTGGCCCGGGAGATCCTCGGCTGGGAACCCGCCGTCGACCTGCGCAGCGGACTCGACAGTACGGTCTCCTGGTTCCGTGGACACCCTGACGTTATCCGGCGGGACGCCAGCCGGCCGGACTGAGGGACGACAGCGGTCGGGGCGGCGCGCCGGTTGTTTCCGGCTGTCCCCGCCGCGCCTGCCCTCCCGGCCGCGCCCATCGTCCCTGCCGTCCCCGCGGCGTCCGGCGCCATGTCCGGTGCCGGGGGTGTGTCGCCAGTAAGCGGGGCCGGCGTGGTCGGCGGGGGTCGGCAAGCTGGCAGGCGCAGCCGGGGCCGCAGCCTGGGAGCGGCTTGTCCGGCTCGGCGAGGGCCGGCAGGGTGGCAGGGTTGCCGCTCATCGCCGTCCAGGTCGCTCTTGACAGTTCTGACCGTGTTGGTTGACGTGGGCGGAGCGGGTGCTAAGTTGGCACTCGGCACGTGAGAGTGCCAGCGACAACAGGCGCCTGTTCACCCGCGACGGCAGGCCGCCAGGGTCGCTCTCTCATCCAGCGCAGGAAGGGGGAGGTCGATCGTGACGACCGCCACCAAGGTTGCGATCAAGCCACTCGAAGATCGCATTGTCGTACAGCCGTCCGATGCCGAGCAGACCACGGCGTCAGGCATTGTGATCCCGGACACGGCCAAGGAGAAGCCGCAGGAGGGCACCGTCCTCGCTGTGGGGCCGGGCCGCTTTGAGGACGGCAAGAGGGTTCCGCTCGACGTCAAGGTCGGTGATGTCGTGCTGTACAGCAAGTACGGCGGCACCGAGGTCAAGTACGCCGGCGAGGAGTACCTGGTTCTCTCCGCTCGCGATGTTCTGGCGATCATCGAGAAGTAGGTATTCCGGCAAGGATCCAAGGGTGTGTTTCGCCAGTCTGGACGGTATTCGTCCGGATCGGCGAAACACGCCCGGTCGCCATCGGGCCGTGCCCGGTGGACATTGGTCGATGCGGACGGTCGTCGTCTGGGCGCCGATTCGCGCGATTGACGATCCGCCGGACGCGGCCTAGGGCCACAAGGGTGCACGATCATGGCTTCTTGCGCGTGCCCGGAGGCCCGAAGGGATTCCAGGGCACGCCCTGAGCCGGTTCGGGAGGACCACCTAAATGCCCAAGATTCTGTCATTTAGCGAGGATGCTCGCCATGCTCTTGAGCATGGGGTGAACGCCCTCGCGGACGCTGTGAAGGTGACGATCGGTCCGCGTGGCCGCAACGTCGTCATCGACAAGTCCTACGGCGCGCCGACGATCACCAACGACGGGGTGACGATCGCGCGCGAGATCGAACTGGACAACCCCAACGAGAACCTGGGTGCCCAGCTCGCCAAGGAAGTCGCCACCAAGACCAATGACGTTGCCGGTGACGGCACCACCACCGCGACCGTCCTCGCTCAGGCGATGGTTCGCAGCGGCCTGCGTCAGGTCGTGGCCGGCGCGCCGCCGATATCGCTCAGGGTCGGTATCGAGGCTGCTGTCGAGGCCGTCTCGAAGGCCCTGCTGGAGCAGGCCATCGGGGTCGACTCGAAAGAGGTCATCGCCCATGTCGCGGCCATTTCGGCCCAGGACGCGAAGGTCGGCGAACTGATTGCCGAGGCGATCGACCGGATCGGCAAGGACGGTGTGATCACCGTCGAGGAGAGCCAGACCCTGGGTCTGGAACTCGAGCTCACCGAGGGAATGCAGTTCGACAAGGGCTACATCTCCCCGTATTTCGTCAGCGACGCCGAGCGCATGGAGGCCGTCCTCGAGGACGCCTACGTGCTGCTGCACCCCGGCAAGATCAGCGCGTTGAGCGATATCCTTCCCCTCCTCGAGAAGGTGGTGGAGGCGCGTAAGCCACTGTTGATCATTGCCGAGGACGTCGAGGGAGAGGCGCTGTCGACCCTTGTCGTCAACGCCATCCGTAAGACCTTCCAGGTCGTCGCGGTCAAGGCCCCCGGCTTCGGTGACCGGCGCAAGGCGATCCTGCAGGACATCGCCGTCCTCACCGGCGGGCAGGTCGTCGCGTCCGAGGTTGGTCTAAAGATCGACTCGGTCGGCCTGGACGATCTCGGTCGGGCGCGCAGGATCGTCGTCGACAAGGACAACACGACCATCGTCGACGGTGTCGGCGACGAGACGAGCGTGGTCGACCGGGTGCGTCAGCTCCGCAGTGAGATCGAGGCCAGCGACTCCGACTGGGACCGTGAGAAGTTGCAGGAGCGGGTCGCCAAGCTCGCCGGCGGTGTCGCGGTGATCAGGGTCGGCGCGGCCACCGAGGTCGAGCTCAAGGAGAAGAAGCATCGCCTGGAGGATGCCATCTCGGCCACGCGTGCGGCGGTGGAGGAAGGCATTGTCGCTGGTGGTGGGTCGGCCCTGTTGCATGCCGCCGCGGTGCTCGACGACGGCTTGGGGCGTACCGGGGACGAGCTGGCCGGGGTGCGCATCGTTCGTGACGCGCTCGCCGCCCCGCTGACCTGGATCGCACGCAATGCCGGTTTCGAAGGAGCGGTGATCGTCTCTCGGGTCAGGGAGCAGCCGGTCGGCAGTGGCTTCAACGCCGCCCGTGGCGAGTTCACCAACCTGATCGCCGACGGTGTGGTCGACCCGGTGAAGGTGACTCGGTCGGCCGTGGTGAACGCCGCGTCGATCGCCGGGCTGCTCATCACGACCGAGAGCCTGGTCACGGAGAAGCCGGCCAAGCCCGCGCCGGAGGCCGGCGGCCACAACCACGGTGGGCACTCGCACTCGCACGGACCGAGCTTCTGAGCAACTGGATCACCGTGGTGGGCTTGTCTCAAGTAGCAAGAGCATCTGATCGGTAAGAGCGCCCGAGGATAGGACCGTCCGGCTCACGGGGTCCTGCCCTCGGGGGCTCCGGAGATTTTTCTTTCAAGATCTTGCTTGTGTTCAAGATCTTGCATCTGCCGGTATCTCGTCGCGTGGGAACGCCGGAGGGTAACGCTGTAGATACGCCAAGAGGCCTGGTAGGACGATGTTGGACGTCCTACCAGGCCTCTTGCGCGTTCACCGTTGGTGCCCCTGGAGCGCTGCGGTCACACATCGCGGGTGATCCAACCGGTGGGGTCGCCTTGTCCGTACATCTCGTTACGAGACTGGGGACGCCGGAGGCACCTAGCCGGCACGGCGATCATCGTGACTGTGATTGCGGCGGCCCTGACATACATGATCACGTATGAACATGATCATGCATGAATCAGCATGCCGGAGCAAGCCCCGGGCGGGTCGGGCTGTGCCGCCCCGCCCCGCGCCGCGTTCGGCCGGTCAGGATGGCCTCCCGCTCGGATTCGCTCAGCCCGCCCCACACCCCGTAGGGTTCGCGGGCCTGCAGGGCGTGCTCCGCACATGCCTGGATCACGGGACATCGCGCGCAGACGGCCTTGGCAGCTGCCTCACGAGCCGCACGCGCCGGGCCTCGCTCCCCTTCGGGGTGGAAGAAGAGCTCGGTGCTCTCCCCACGGCAGGCGCCGTGAAGCTGCCACTCCCACTTCTCGGCACCGGGGCCTGGAAGTCGTCGGACGTCGGTCATCGGCCTGAGCCCCCCCTCTCAACCATGGGCGGCTGGCGCCGCAGCTACACCGTAGTACCGCGCCATATGTTGTTCAACATAGAGAATCACTCGGCGCGTAGTCGTTCGGAGCCGGTTCGTCGCCAAGTTGTGGGTACGGTCGCCGAGAGCCACCATGAGCGCTGTGACCCCCTCCCCGGACCCGGCGGAGCGCAATCCGCGGTACACCGTTGCCGCGGTTGCCCGGCGGCTGGGAATCGCGCCCGCGACCCTGCGTACATGGAACCGCCGGTACGGGCTCGGTCCAGCCGACCATGTTTCCGGTACCCGCCGCAGGTACGGCCCACACGACCTGGCTCGGCTGGAGTTCATGTGCCGTCTCACGCAGGCTGGGATCGCGCCGGCAGAGGCGGCCCGCATGGCCAAGAGCGTGCTTCCCGACGACCTGCCGGAGCCGCGGTGGCCGGCACCGCTTCGACAGGTCGAGGACGGACCACGTTCCGTAGCCGACTCCGGGCAGTCGGGCGAGCCTGACACCCGGGGAATCGATCAGCAGCGCACCGGTAAGCCGGTCGTGCTCGCGCTTTCCTCCCACGACGGCCGTAGAGCTGCCGAGAACATCTCCGGGCCCACGGTCATGACCGGGCCCGCCGTCGTCACCGGGCC
>NZ_CAAAFR010000183.1:0-40406 GCF_900634745.1 Protofrankia symbiont of Coriaria ruscifolia | reverse complement strand
GCCGAGAACATCTCCGGGCCCACGGTCATGACCGGGCCCGCCGTCGTCACCGGGCCCGCAGCGATGGCCGAACCCGAACCCGAGCTCATGACCGAAGCGCGAGGTTCAGGCGGTCGGGTCCTGTCGCTCGCGGGTGCCAGTATTGCGGCTCGAGGTCTCGCCCGCGCGGCCATGGCACTCGACTCGTCCGCGGTGACCCGCATCCTGGCTCAGGCGATCGAGACCGACGGCGTGGTCGCCACATGGCAGGACCTGGCGTGTCCGGTCCTCGTCGCGGTCGGCCGGCGGTGGGAACTGCGTGGGGACGCAGTCGATGTCGAGCATCTGCTGAGCGAGTGCATCGTGACGGTTTTCCGCCGTGCGGCAGATCGTGACGTGGATGTCCACACCCGTCCGGTGCTGCTCGCGTGCACCCCGGACGAGCAGCACAGCCTTGCCCTCAATGCGATCGCGGCTGGGCTGGCTGAACGAGGGGTACCCGTTCGTCTCCTCGGAGCCGCGGTACCGATCGCCGCACTGCGGACCGCGGTCGTACGTACCGGACCAGCCGCGGTATTCCTCTGGTCCCAACGCCGAGCCTCGGCGGATGTCGCGACGTGGCGTGGTTTACCGACGACCCGGCCGCCGACGTCGATCGTCGTAGGAGGCCCGGGCTGGCGCAGGTCAGTCCTTACATCACAGGTCGGGTACGCACAGTCCCTGTCCGAAGCACTCGATCTGCTTTCCCCCAAATAGCGGCTTCGCCGCGATCTGGGACCCCTGGCGTGGTGGGTTGGTCGTCACGTGGAAGAGGTGGAACGTTGGGTTGTTTCGCGACGATTTGGGAATCCCTGGTGGAGGGGCGGGCTGCTGTTGGTGATCTGTCGTGGGAAAGTGATGTGGATCCAGTGCTGTCACCTCGTTGCGCACCCTTGTGGACCGCCTGCCGCGCTGGCGCGATCCACAGGCCCCAGCTTCGCTGGACGGAGTGGCGGTTAGCGCGAGTCGGCTTCCGACGCCTCGCTTGTCTCGTAGACGCCGTCGGCATAGCCGCGTGCGTAGTCCCAGCTGACGTAGAAGGAGGGATCCGGAGCATACGCGGGCTCGTGTACCCGGGTGCGTCCCTCATCGAGCAGATGGCGCAGATTCCCGGTAAGAAGATCCCAGCTGAAGAAGTGCGGCTCTGCGCATCCCTCGCAGTCGACGACGAGACCACGGTAGCCGCGGGGTTCCAACAGGGTCCGGAAAACGTCGAGATCACCGAGTTCGGCGAGTACCTCCTCACGCTCTTGCTGCGACAGAGGCTCCAGCAGATCGGTGTCCTCGACCGGGTCTAGGCGTGCGAGCTCTGCGGTCGGATCCTCGGGGTCGCCCGCGAAGGGGTCGAGAGGCTCGTTGCTCACGCCGACCACGCTACGCCGGACTGAGCCGCTTAGTGGTCCCGATCGGCGACTCCGAGCGCTGATGTGTGCTCGTATTGCCTCTTTACCGTGACTGCGAGCTGTTTTGGTGCATGCGATATCGCGGACGCCGCCGAAAAGCCATGATCATTTCACCGTGGGAAGCCTGTGATCGGATGTCCTTTGGTCAGCGAGGTTCCCTGCGGCCTCCGGGCGCGTGAAAAGTCATGATCGCGTGCCCTTTGGCCGGCTAGCATGTAAAGCTTGGAGCTCGTGCTGGTGTCCGGTCGCGCCGGTCGATGGTGGGAGTCGGCGACAGCGGATCGGCGACAGCGGAGTGGACGGCGGGGCCGGCGCTGCGGGCGGGGTGGGTTGTCGCGCAGGGGCCGGGAAGTGCGTGCAGGTGCAATACCGGCACGGCAGGTGACGAAGCGTGAACGGAAGGTGCCATGAATAGTCCCATTGTCCGGCCTGCCGTGTCCGATCCGGGACCGGCGTTGCCAACGAAGCTGGCCACGCTGGGGCTGACCTTCGACGATGTGCTGCTGCTCCCGGCGGAATCGAACGTCATGCCGTCGGACGCGGACACGTCCACGCGGTTGTCCCGCCATATCCGGCTCGCCATTCCGATGCTGTCCTCGGCGATGGACACCGTCACCGAGTCGCGGATGGCGATCGCGATGGCCCGGCAGGGCGGGGTGGGTGTGCTGCATCGGAATCTTTCCGTGGACGACCAGGCGCAGCAGGTCGACATGGTGAAGCGTTCCGAATCGGGAATGATCACCGCTCCCATCACCTGCGGCCCGGACGCCACCATTGAAGAGGCCAACGAGCTGATGGCCCGGTACCGGATATCCGGCGTCCCGGTGACCGAACCCGATGGCCGGCTCGTCGGCATCGTGACCAACCGTGATATCCGGTTCGAGCGAAACCATTCCCAGCCGGTACGTGCCGTGATGACTCCGATGTCGCTTGTCACGGCACCTGTGGGTGTGTCGGCTGACGACGCCTTGGCCCTGCTGCGGCAACACAAGATTGAAAAGCTTCCCCTGGTGGACGACCGCGGGCGCCTGCGTGGGCTGATCACCGTCAAGGACTTCACCAAGCGTGAGCAGTACCCGCAGGCGACCAAGGACGCGGACGGCCGTCTCGTGGTCGGCGCCGCCATCGGGGTGGGGGAGGACGCCTACAAGCGCGCCCAGGCGCTGGTGAGCGCGGCGGTCGACTTCCTGGTCGTCGACACCGCCCACGGCCATGCCCGGGCCGTACTGGACATGGTGCGCCGTATCAAGGCCGACCTGCCGACCAGGGTCGACGGCGGCCCCCTCGACGTCGTCGCGGGCAACGTCGCGACCGCGGACGGCGCTCGCGCGCTGGTGGAGGCGGGTGCCGACGCCATCAAGGTGGGGGTCGGGCCTGGCTCGATCTGCACCACAAGGGTGGTGGCGGGGGTCGGCGTGCCGCAGGTCACCGCGATCTACGAATGCGCGCAGGTCGCCCGGGAGCACGGCATCCCTGTGATCGGTGACGGCGGGATGCAGTACTCCGGGGACATCGCCAAGGCGATCGCGGTCGGTGCGGACACGGTGATGCTCGGCAGCCTGCTGGCCGGGGTCGACGAGAGTCCCGGCGAGTTGATTTTCATCAACGGCAAGCAGTACAAGGCATACCGTGGGATGGGGTCGTTGGGCGCGATGCGCACCCGGGGCACCACCCGCTCCTACTCGAAGGACCGCTACTTCCAGGACGACGTTCTCTCCGACGACAAGCTCGTGCCGCAGGGCGTCGAGGGGCAGGTTCCGTATCGGGGGCCGTTGGTCGCGGTGGCCCACCAGCTGGTCGGCGGCCTGCGGGCGGCCATGGGCTACACCGGCTCGCCGACGATCGCCGCCCTGCAGCAGGACAGCCGGCTTGTGCGCATCACCACGGCAGGCCTGAAGGAGAGCCACCCGCACGACATTCAGATGACCGTCGAGGCACCGAATTACAACTCACGGTGAGGTGAACGTCGTTCGGCTGGGGGTAAGAGGGTTGCTCCTGATTCCGCCGGCCAGTTTTGTGTTGGTTTTTTTACTTAAAGTGACATGGTTGCCGGAAGTACCGGTGAGCTGGTTGCCGGTGATGCCGGTGAGAGGACACAGTGGCTAGAGGACACAGTGGCTGAGGTCGAGATCGGTATCGGTAAGAGCGGTCGGGTCGGCTTCGGCCTGGACGCGCTGGGCATCGTGCCGTCGAGACGGACGCGCGACCCCGCGGACGTCTCGCTGACCTGGGAGATCGACGCCTACCGCTTCGACCTGCCAGTGGTGACCGCCCCCGCGGATGCGGTGACCTCACCGGCCACCGCTGTCAGCATGGGAGCCATCGGTGGCCTCGGTGTCGTCCATGTCGAGGGGGTGTGGAGCAGGCATGAGGAGCCGGAGCCGCTGCTGGAGGAAATCTCCACCCTCGGCGCGGACGCGGCCGGCCGGCGCCTGCGCGAGCTCTACACCGCGCCGATCCGGCCCGAGCTGGTCGTCAAGCGACTGACGGAGATCCGGGATGCCGGCGTGGTCACAGCTGCCGCGCTGCGCCCCCAACGGGTCAAGGCGCTGTACCCGTTCCTGCTCGAGGCCGGGGTCGACCTGCTCGTCATCCATGCGACGGCCGTCTCGGCCGAGCACCAGTCGAGAAGGACCGAACCGTTGAACCTCAAGCGGTTCATCGGTGAGCTCGACGTGCCCGTCCTGGTGGGCGGATGCGCGTCCTTCTCGACCGCCCTGCACCTGATGCGCACCGGCGCCGCCGGTGTGATCGTCGGAGTCGGTCCCGGTGGCGCGGACACGACCAGGGCGGTGCTGGGAGTCGGGGTCCCGATGGCGACCGCCATCGCGGACGCGGCCGGCGCGCGCATGCGCTATCTGGACGAGTCCGGCGGTCGATACGTCCACGTCATCGCCCACGGGGGTATGCGGACCGGCGGTGACGTCGCCAAGGCCATCGCCTGCGGCGCCGACGCGGTCATGCTCGACGTGCCGCTGGCCGCCGCGGCCGAGGCGCCCGGCCGGGGCGGCTACTGGTCCATGGACGTCCTGCACTCCCGTCTGCCGCGAGGCACCTGGGAGCATGTTCCGGTCGCCGGAACATTGCGGGAGATCCTGCTGGGCCCCGCGTCGGTGAACCCCGGTACTCTGGATCTCGCCGGTGCGCTGCGGACAGCGATGGCGACGACCGGTTACGCCACGCTCAAGGAGTTGCAGAAGGCCGACGTGCTGGTCACCTCGACGTCTTGCTGACCCGCTACCAAGTTCATCCGGCACCCGTTCGTGTTTCGGCAGCCGGCCACCTGGGGCCTCCCGGCCGCGCGAACAGCGATGATCGCGCGGCGCTCGTGCCCTTGATCTCCTGGCGGGCGTTTCGGGCTGCTTCCGGATCCGTACCGGATCCGGGGTGAAGCTCTCTTCAGGCAGCATGGCACCCTGGAACCGTCTGTTTCGGTCCGAAGGATGACACATGCGCATCGACGAGCACGGTCGCTGGGTCAGCGATGATGGTTCATACATCTGGGATGAGGCAGCCCAGACGTGGCAGCCGTCGGCGCCGCATCCCACCGAATCCACGATCTCCGGGGCTGTTGTCGGGGATGCCGGTATCGCCAGTGGCAGTGTCGCCGACGACGTCATCGGCGATGTCATCGGCGACGTTGCCCCAGCCGACGCCACCTGGGAGTTCGCGGTGGGACACCCGTCGCAGGGCACGTCGGGCTGGTCCGTTTCGGACGAGACACCGTTGCCGGGCGCGGCCTGGTCGGAGCCGGTGCAGGCTGATGCCCGGGACACCGCACGGGCGGGCGTCGACACGCTGCTGCCGAGCGGGCAGGGCGGGCCGGGTGGATGGCCGTTTCAGGACGGTGATACCCGGATCGGTGTGGTCGGGACCGACACCAGCGTCGCAACCGCTTACGGGTCCTCCTGGCAGGGCTATCCGTTCCGCGAGTCCGATCCGGGGATGGGACCGGCGACGAGCTTCGGCACCGTCGATGCCTCGGCTACAAGCGAGATCGCTCAGCCCGGTGAGGCTGTCCAAGGACTGCCCGGGCCGTTCGGCGTGGTGGACGTCATCTCACTCGGACCTTCCCGGGACGGTGGCGCACCCGGCTCTGATACCGGTACCGACGAGCTGGGATCCCACCCGCGGGCCCCGGCCGGCGCGCGCAGCCAGCACCGCAGGCGCCGGGCTGGTCGCCAGGCGTCGGCAGCCCGGTCCGGTCCGGGCGGTCACGACGTCTCCCCGGAGCCTGCGGGACGGATGGCCCGGGTCCTGTCGTCGGTCACCGTGCTACCGCGTCGTGTACTGATCGGTACGGCAGCGGTGCTGATGCTCCTGGTGGGTGTCGGCGGGTATCTGATTTTCGGCGGGGGCGGGGGGGACGTGGCGGTCGGTGCGCCGGTCGAGGCCACCGCGGGCCCCTCCACGGGCGCGGTGACCGGCGGGCCCCTGCGGTACAGCGAACCGCTGCGTACGGCCTACCTGCAGGAGTGCATGCAGGTCAGTAACGGACTTCGGGCCTACTGCACATGCACTCTGGAGAAGCTGGAAGCCGGCTACCCGCAGGACCAGTACGAGGCCCTCAACAAAAACGTGAATTCGCCGGAGACGACCAGGATCATCCGTGAGATCTCCGATCAGTGCGTGAGCGCCTGATGGCGAACGCTGGTGTACGCTACGTTCGTCCATATTTCTGGTGTTTCGGGGGCGCGCAGGTTTTCGCGGGCACACAAGCCCTTTACCTGGACCTAGGGGGCAGGACATGCCCACCGATGGGCTCTGGTTGAGCGACAATGGCGCGTGGGCATGGGACGCCGTTGCCGGGGCGTGGCGTCCATCGGCGCCGACCGGTGATTCGGGCGGCCCGGTGACAGGCCCTCCTGAGCCTGCCGGTGCACCGGGGCGGAGCGCGGACGACTTCTTCGCGGTCGAGCGGGTCGGGGAGGCCGACGACTGGCCCCCTCCGGTTCCCCCTCCGGTTCCGACGCCGGATTGGCCCGGTTCCCAGGAACCGTCAGGCCAGCAATGGCGCGACCGTGCTTTTTCCGCGCCTGATCCGTTCGACGTCTCCGCCAGTCACGACCGACCGACCTTGCCCGGTTATCCCTCCCAGCCGGTCCTGCGCGATCCGCGGGCAGGCGGGTTCCCCGGCGGTGGTGATCCCGTAACGGGTGTGACCGGCGGCTACGGCGGTGGCTGGGATCTGTCCGTGGAAGGCACCGATCACGCCGCTGTCTCCCAGCGTGACACCGGCCCTCCCGACACCGGTCAGGGATCCACCGGTCAGGGAACCACCGGCCAGGGTGCCGGTCATCCCTGGCAGCCCGTCTTGGAACCGACGAGCGTGCATGAGGCCGGGGCTGACGACCGTCAGCCCGGTGTTCTGCGCGGGTTCGGTTCGCGTTACCCCGACGTTCTGAGCTCCGCCGACGGCCATCGGAACCGCCCGCGTGACGGCGGCGGCCGCGGTGCCCTTCCGGCTGGCGGTGCCTTTTCCGGTGGCGGTCAGCCCGACCGCCGTCGGCTCGACACGGGCGCGGCCAGGGTGGACGAGCGCCAGCCCGGCGGTCCGCAGTCGCTGCCCGGCCGGGTGTCGCCGGCCGGCGTACCGCCAGGCAGCGGCTTCGCGGGGAGCGCCGGATCCTCCCCCGCCCGTGGGCTGGCCGAGTACGGCATCTCCGGACCCGGCGGTAACGGCGCGTCGGATTCCGGCAACGTTTTGGAGCGTTACGGAAGCGACCGTCCAGTGAACGGTTACGGATTGGCGGGCCGCCCAGCCGGTTACCCGGCGTCCGCGGGTGGTGATCGTGGTTTCCCGGCCCGGCAGCCGGACACCGTCGACCCGTCCGCCGGGCCGGGGGACGGGTCGAGGCCCTACTCGGCAGATGGTCCGATCAGGGCGGCGCAGCTGCGTGATCGCGGACGCGTGCCCTCTGCCGGACTGAACCCCTCTCTCACCGACCGGGGCAACCCCTTGGACGGGGGCCCGGTCACCAGGGTCAACGGCCCGACTCCAGTCGGCCACCGGTCGGGTGGATATCCCGATTCCGGGGCTTCCCGGCCCGCTGTCCGTGGTCCCGGTGTGGACGATGATGCTCCAGCGACGCCTGACGTACCCCGGCCGACTGCTGGGAGAGCAGACAGTAGCAACGACCGGGCCGTGCTTCTCCCGCCGGCCTACCGTGGCTCGGCTGCTTCTGCGGTTGATCCACTCGTTCCCGTCCGGATGCGCTCACGCACCGCGTCCAGGTCGTCGTCAGCGATGCCCGGGGCCGGGATGCCCGCCGTCGGTGTGCCGGACGGGGGAGCCTTCGCGGACTCCGCTGAGCCGGATCCTTCCTTCACCGGATCCGCGGGGCAGCGCATCGACCCTGTCCTGCGAACCACTGATGCCCTCCGGTCGAGGACCCCTCGGGGCAATGAGCCGTCGTCTCCGATCGTGCCATCCACAGCGCTGGGGCAGTCACTGTCGGAGATGACCACGGCACTGTCAAGGACAGGCTCTGCGCCGGACACCGGCCCGCACGACACCGGCCCGTATGACACCGATCCCGATAATGACGATGGCTGGAAGCCTTCCAGCACTGTCCGTAAGAAGGCGGGTCGGGCGGGTACGACGACACCACGGGTTTCCTCCTCGCGGGCTGCTTTCGCGAACACCATGGCGCGGGAGCCGGAGCAACGGTCGAGGGCGTCGGCAGCCGTGAAACGCGCTGGAGGCCGTATGGTCGGCCTGCGCGGTGGGCCGGATCTCGGCGACATCGACGGCGACGGCAGCCCGGGATTCCTGGCGAGCCATCGGCGTGGGTGGGTTGGTCCGTTGGTTGTCGCGGCGCTGGTGTCCCTGGTCGCGATTGGGCTGTACGTCCTGCTGTCAGGTGGGGAGGACGCCCCTCCGGCGGCGCAGGAGAAGCCGGTGACTCCCATCTCTCCCACATCTCCAGCCGTGGGCTCCGCGACACCGGCCACAAGCAATCCGGACGCTGCTACCGGCCTGGCACTGGTCGACGGCACCTATCGCTGCTATCGGGCCGATGGCGCGGACCTCCGGCTACTTGCCGCGCTGCCGAACAAGTTCGTCGTCGCACGCGCAAGCGGCAGCTACCTCTGGGACGATCAGCAGGGTACCTACTCGATCACAAAGAACAGTTTGAGTACCGATACCGTGATTTTTACCGATATCCAGTTCACCGGTGGTCCGCTGAAGGACGTCAAGGCGCTGTTCGTCGACCGCGTGCGGGACGGCGACGCCGGGAAGGACGCCGGTTTTCTGACCTTCAAGGACGGTTCGAATCGGTGGTGCGCGATCAACTAGCCTCCGACGGCGCGAAAGAGACATCATCACGCCGCCTTCGGGCCCGCTAGGTGGCGGGGAACCTTCCGTCCCCGATCTCGTCTGGTGCGTGTTGACCAGGACCCAGTGCCCGGGTTTGAACCGGCGTGCGGCAGGATCAGGAGTCATGCTCCGATCTGACTGCCCGACACGCGCTGGACAGGGACGACCTGGCGATGTTTTGTCGGATGCCGACGGCTTCGTTATGACCGGCCCGGGCAGGTCGGTCCCGGACCGGCAGGATGATTCCGGTGGCTCTTCCCTGAATCGCCGCAAACTGCTGACCCTGGCTGGCATGACGGCTGCCGGGCTGCCCCTTGCCGCCTGTGGTGGCGGGTCCGGCGGTGGGTCGAAGGCAAAGCGAGCCATCAGGATCGGCTATGTCAGCCCGCAGACTGGCGCATTGTCCGCGTTCGGTGCCGCGGACAGGTATGTCACCGAGTCCATCCGGACCTTCTTCCAACGCCAGGGCGGGATGATCATCGGCTCGCGTACCTACCCGGTCGAGATCATCGTTCGGGACAGCCAGTCCGACCAGAACCGCGCGGCCCAGGCGGCCGGCGATCTGATTTTCACCGATCAGGTGGACATCGTTCTCGTCGCCTCCACACCGGAAACCATCAACCCGGTCTCGGACCAGTGCGAGGCAAACGAGATGCCCTGCATTTCCACGGCGGCTCCGTGGCAGTCGTGGTTCAACGGCCGCGGTGGTGACCCGGCCCATCCGTTCAAGTGGACCTATCACTTCTTCTGGGGTCTTGAGGACGTGATCAGGGTCTACCGGGGCATGTGGGCGCAGCTGCCCACCAACAAGAAGGTCGGCGTGCTCTGGCCCAATGACGCCGACGGCAGAGCGTTCGCCGATCCGATTATCGGGTTTCCACCGGCCATGACCGGTGCGGGTTACACACGTGTGACTCCCCCTTCCTTTGCCGCCGGCACCCTGGACTTCACCCAACAGGTGAACATGTTCAAGGACGCGGGCGTGGATATCCTGACCGGGGTGCTGCCACCGTCGGACTTCGCGCTTTTCTGGGAGAAGGCGGTGTCGCAGAACTTCAGCCCGAAGATTATTACGGTCGCCAAGGCGCTGCTGTTCCCGCAGTCGGTCCATGCGCTCGGTCGGGATGGTAACAATCTTGGTACCGAGGTCTGGTGGTCGCCCTATCACCAATTCCGCAGTTCGTTGACCGGGGGCACCCCGGAGGCGCTTGCCAAGGACTTCACGGACAGGACCGGCGCCCCCTGGGTGCAGACCCTCGGCTTCGTGCACGCGCTCTATGAGGTTGCCACGGAGGCGCTGGCGCAGGTCGGTTCCCCCGGTGACCGGGCGGCATTGGCGGCGGCGATCGGAAAGCTGCGCGTCAACACGATCGTGGGGCCGGTCGGCTTCGGTGGGTCGGCTGACATCCCCAAGAACGTGGCGAAAACACCCCTGGTCGGGGGACAGTGGCGGACGGACGGCTCCAGCTACAGTCTGGTCATCGTCGGCGACGAAACGATCAAGAATATTGCCGCGCAACCAGGAAAGCTGCTGCCTTATACCAAGGCTGTCCAGGGAGCCTGAGTAAACAACTGTCTGCCGGCCGTTGCCCGGCAGTCTCCTGGATTTCCCGGGGCCCCGACGGGGCGGGAACGACCACGACCGGGCGCTTTTCGGCCAGCTTAACTGGGCTCTGGCCGGACGCGGTGAGCCGGACCGAGGTTGCCGGCCCCATCTCCTGCGAGGTCATGTGCGGGCCGGGTTCGTGCTTGTCGGATATGTGGTCAGGTTCTCGCTACCGCTCGTGACATCGTGTGTTCCACCACCGCAATCAACGCGCTTTTCGTCGAGTGACGGTTGCGTGCGTCGCAGGTGATGATCGGCACGCCCTGGGTGATCTGCAGGGCTTCCCGGACGTCGTCGATGGAATGCCGCAGAATTCCGTCGAAACAGTTCACGCCGACGACGAAGGGCAGCTGGCGCTGTTCGAAGTAGTCCACGGCGGCGAAACAGTCGGCGAGTCGCCGGGTGTCGGCCAGGACAATGGCACCGATCGCGCCACGCACGATGTCGTCCCACATGAACCAGAATCGGTACTGTCCCGGCGTGCCGAACAGATAGAGGATCAGATCTTCGTCCAAGGAGACCCGGCCGAAGTCCATCGCGACCGTGGTCGTCGTCTTGTCGGAGATATGGGTCAGGTCGTCGACGTGCGCCCCGGCTTCGGTCATAACAGCCTCGGTACGCAGGGGCACAATCTCGGACACCGATCCGACGAAGGTTGTCTTGCCGGCACCGAAACCACCAGCGACGACGATCTTGACCGAGGTGGTGGCGACGGAGGAGTTTACCCGCCTACGGTCAGAGCTTTCGAAGGCCACTGAGAACCCTTTCGAGCAGCGCGAGATCCGGCGCCTCGTCGCGGTCGGGTTGTTGGTGCACCCGGACGTAACCTTCGTCCGCCATGTCACCCACCAGTACCCTTGCAACTCCGAGGGGAACCCGCAGGCCGGCGGCGATCTCCGCAATTGATCGCACCTGCCGACACATGGCGGCGATTGTTTGTTGCTCAAGGGCAAGTTCGATTGCCCGTTCCTCGCCAAGGGACGTCGTGACGACAAGCGCCTCGATGGCGAGTTCGTATCGTGAACGCGTCCGACCACCGGTCATCGCGTAGGGACGGACAACCGGCCCTGGGGCATTCGCGGGATCGCTGCTCACCCTGACCCCCTGTGCTTCCGTCGGTTCACCGCGGAAGGATCCCCTGCAGTTCGGCCCGTAGTGCCGGGGTAAG
This sequence comes from Protofrankia symbiont of Coriaria ruscifolia, assembly GCF_900634745.1. Taxonomy (NCBI): domain Bacteria; kingdom Bacillati; phylum Actinomycetota; class Actinomycetes; order Frankiales; family Frankiaceae; genus Protofrankia; species Protofrankia symbiont of Coriaria ruscifolia. Next base: position 28,890 of record NZ_CAAAFR010000183.1, on the reverse strand, counting down.
CACGTCGGTGGTTCGGGTTACCAGCAGCGCCATCTCATACCCCACAAGCCCGATGTCGCATGACGGTGCGGCGAGAACCGCCATACTTGCTCCGTCACTGATCGCCATGATGAACAGAAAACCATGTTCCATCTCGACGACCGTTTGTGTCACGTTGCCCGCTTCGAAGACCCGGGCAGCGCCCTGGGTCAGGCTCACCAGGCCCGAGGCGACGGCGGCCAGCTGGTCCGCCCGGTCACGCGGGAATCCGTCCGACACCGCCAGGAGCAGACCGTCCGCCGAGACCACCACGGTGTGCGCGACACCGGGAACTCTGTCAACGAAGTTGTTAATCAACCAGTTGAGGTTCTGTGCGTCTGAGCTCATGGGCGTCACACGTCCTCCTGGGCGTCTCGACGAGAGGTGGGCGCGGCGTCCCTGGTGGTATCGCGGCCCTGCCGGACACCTTGGTAGAAGCTGGCGAGCCGGCCGCCGACCGCTTCGGGGGACCGGGAGTGTCCCTCCGGTGACTGACGTTGTGGTCCAGGCTCGGCACTGCCGGGTACAAGATGGGTCATAGGAACGCGCAACGGAAGACCGGCCCGAGTCGTCCCACCGGGAGCCGGCTGGCGGGCTGCTTCCGCCGCATGCCAACCCGTGTCAGCTGCGGACGACCATGATACGGGCCGGGCAGCCGGCGGAGCGGACTGGGTCTCGGCGACACCGGTGGCTACCGTGGTCGGCGGCAACGGCTCTGCCGGGGCAGGCGACCAGACGGGCATGGTGACGTTGGTAGGTGTCGGGGCCGGAGGCCCCGTTCCGGCCTGGCCGGTCGTCGCTGTCGGCTGCGAGGCCCGAGCCGAGGCCGGGAAGGGCGAGGGCGAGGGCGGGAAGGGCGAGGGCGGACGCGTGATTTCGCCACCGGCGGTGATAGCGGCCTGCCCGCCCGGCCGGCTGGCGGACTCCGACGGCCGTGAGTCGCCGCGCAGGTTCGTCGGGCCTCGATGGACTGCCGGCCCGGGACGCCCCAGCGGGGACTGCCCAGGCGTCCTGGGCCGGGTCGGGAGCGCATGCGGAGACGCCGGGGAGTGCCGCTGGAACCACGCGGAGACCGAATCGAAGATCGGAGTTGTGTCGTTGTCGTCGCCATCCCTGTCGGGGGCCGCTTCCTCCACGGCGTTGACGAAGGACGGGTTGTCCAGCGGAGGGGATGCCTGCTCCGGCCCGAAGTCGAGGTGGGCGCCGCCCGGCGGCATGACGCCGGACTGTTGCCCCACCTGGGCAGCGGGCGTGAAGAACTGGGCGGCGGGCGCCGGGGGCTGCCGGCTGAACGACGCCGGCTCGCCGGCGCTCGCACCCCGTGCGCCGTTCGCGACGATCCGGTCCGTCGATACCGACGGAGCTGCCCCGGCCGGGCCTGTGTTGTCGGTGTTACCGATGTTCGCGGGACCCGAGCTGTTTGGATCCATGTTTGTCGGACCGGTGTTGGCTGCCAGGTCCAGATAGGTCGGACCGGTATCCGGGATGGGGTGGCTCCCCGTTCCCGGTCCGCGAGGGATCTCGTAGCCGCCGGGAGGAGACTCGTTCAGGAAGGAGGGATCGGCGTTCGGGCGGTGTGCGGTGATTCTGGAGACCTCCAAAGGACCGCTGCCGATGTCATCGCCGAAGGAGCCACCCACGTCCAGTTTCTCGAGTCCGAGATCAGCGGATCCGGTGAACCGGTCATCCGGTCCGGCGTGGTAGCCGGGGTCGCTGCCGGATCCGTTCATGTTCGGTGAGAGAAGGGGCGGGTTCGTTTCCGGGTCGTTGCGCGGATCGGACGGATGCGGACTGTTGCCCTTGGAGATCGTGCTTCCGTTCACGAGCACGCGGCCGTTGGACTCACCGCGTGACATGCCGTTCCCGAGGGGTATCCCGTCGGACACCGCGTTGCCGTTGGACAGCGCGGGGGGAAAGCCGCTGTCGAGTGCTGGATGGCTGGCCGCCGGGCGTCCAGCGGTGAGGGCTGCCGTGGCGCGCGACGGTGTGGCTGAGGCCGGATCGCCAGCCACGACCTTGGCCGGCAGACGTATCACGGCGGTGATCCCACCGGAGGCCGACTCCCGGAGCTGGACCCGGATACCGTGCCGGGTGGCCAGGCGACCGACCGCGAACAGACCCATCGTGCGGGACACCGACACGTCGATGACAGGCGGGCTGGCCAGGCGTTCGTTGATGCGCTCGAGATCCTTGGCGGGCATCCCGATACCACGGTCTTCGATTTCGATTATCGATCCGGCGCCGGGTCCCAGGGAGCGGCTGCTGACCTGCACCTCGGTCGCCGGGGGAGAGAAGGACGTGGCGTTCTCCAGCAGCTCGGCGATGAGGTGCACGACGTCGCTGACGGCGTTTCCGGCGATCGAGACCGAGGCCGCCGCGGTCTGCTTGACCCTCGTGTACTGCTCGACCTCGGAAATCGCGGCGAGGACGACCTCGTTGAGGGGCACGGGGTGGGTCCACCTGCGTGCCGTGTCGGTGCCGGCGAGCACCAGGAGGCTTTCGTTGTTCCGGCGCATACGGGTCGCCAGGTGGTCGAGCTTGAACAGGTTGGAGAGCTGGTCGGGGTCCTGTTCCCGGTTCTCCAGGTCGTCGATCAGTCGCAGCTGTCGTTCGACCAGCCCCTGGCTTCGTCGGGACAGGTTGACGAACATGGCGTTGACGTTGTTTCGCAGCACCGCTTGTTCGGACGCGAGGCGGACGGCTTCCCGGTGCACCTCGTCGAATGCGCGGGCGACTTCGCCGATCTCCTCGTCGGTGTTGATTCCGACCGGTTCGACGTCGGGGTCGATGTTCTGATCGGTGGAGTCACGCAGTCGGCGGACCGCTTCGGGAAGGCGGTGGCCGGCGATGTCCAGCGCGGCCGTGCGCAGCCCGAGCAGGGGGCGCACCAGGGAGCGGGCGACGACCATTGCCGCGAGCAGCGCGGTTGTCAGGATGAGGACGATGAGGAGTCCGGACAGCAACGCGTTGCGCTGAATACTCGAACGGAGTTTCTGGATGCGGTTGCTGGTGTCGTCGTAGAGGGATGCGATGACCTTGCCGTTGCGATCCATCGTGGCCTGGGTCGCCTGCAGCCACTTCGAGCTGTCCAGCTCGAGCTGTTGTCCGATTCGTCCGATCAGAACCATTTGTACTTCATTGCTGGTCTCTGACACGTCCTGACCGGTGAGTGTCGCCCGATACACCCCGGCCTGGGACGGGTTCGCCATCGCCTCGAAACGGGAAATCTGGCTCTCGCGTTCCGTGCCGAAGCCCACGAACAGGCGGTAGTCGGTGTTGTCGAAGTGCCCCTTCTGGAGAACTCCGTGGATAAGCGCCTGCTGGGCGGCCAGTTGTTCCCGTGCGCGGATGACGGCGTCGACGGCGTCCACATCGGCGTTTAGCGTGGCGTCATCCTGACCCTGCGGAATGAGCGCGGCGAGTTTGACGAGACTGTCGATCATGCCGGTGTAGGCCACCTGGACGGAGTCCGGCGAGACCAGGGTCAACGCGGCCGCGCGCACGTTTGCCCGGTGCGACAGCCGGTCCGCGACCGACTGGAGCGCCGCCCGGGTCTGCTCGGTGAAGGCGTCCTGCTGGTCCTTGGCGCTTTCCTCGTACTTCCGCGCCGCCTCGTCGACCTGTGTCTGCAGCGTTTTGAGACGGTCGAAGGAACCCGGCGCACTGCGCAACGCGACATAGCCGACCGTGTAGGTGCGCTCCTGCTCCAACGCGAACACCAAAGTCGTGGCGGCGCGGCTTATTTCCACCATGTCCTGGGCACGGTTGACGTCGCGTGTGCTGGTCAGGACGGTATTGGCCCCGATCGAGGCGTTGACCAGGATGGCGATGATCGGGACAGCGAGGATCGCGATCAGTTTGGTCCGGACCCGCCAGTTCGACGGCGTACCGACGATCGCCGCTATACGCCGCAGGCCGCTGGGACCTTGCGGCGCAATGGCTGGGGCGTCGACGCGCGGTCCGTCGCCGTCGGCGGACTCCTCCGGCGTGACTTCTGGTGCCGCAGGAGCGTCGATGCCCGTGCCGGCTATCGGTTGTCTGCGCACGTACCTTCGCAACCTCTCCGCCAGCCTCCCGGAACACGTCGTACCGGGATGGCCCGGTATCGGGCCCCGGATGTCCCCTGATAGGCACCTTAGCGGTAGGGCCAGACATCCTGGCAGACGCCTGGCCTAAGCTAGTTGTCCGCGTCCGATCCGTTCCGCGCTGTTTGTTCTCCAAGAACCGTCGAGGGAGCGCGGACACACAGGGACGCACGCCGCAGAGGTGTTGTTCGGTGGGCTGCCGGGTGTTCCGCCCGTCCTCCGTAGGCTTGGCGTCGTGGACATCGTTACCCCGAAGCCGGCCGGACGCCCGACGGGCGGCGGCCGAGGATCCAGCGCGCCGGTCGCCTCCGGCTCCGTGTCCCCGGCCTCTGCGGCCTTCCGTCCGGCCCACGACACGGTTCTGGTCGTCGACTTCGGCGCACAGTACGCCCAGCTCATTGCCAGGCGGGTGCGCGAGTGCCACGTCTACTCGGAGATCGTGCCCTGGGACGTCTCCGTCGAGGAGATCCTCGCCCGCCGTCCCGCCGCGGTGATTCTCTCGGGTGGACCGAAGTCGGTCTATGCACCGGACGCCCCGGAGGTGGACCCAGCGCTTTTCGGCGCCGGGGTGCCGGTGCTGGGTATCTGCTATGGCCACCAGGTGATGGCGCACGCGCTGGCCGGGACGGTGGCGCGCACGGGCGTCGCGGAGTACGGCGCTACCCGGCTCACCGTCACGGCCAGCGGTGTCCTGTTCGCGGATCTGCCTTCCGCCCAGCAGGTGTGGATGTCCCACGGCGACTCGGTGACAGCGGCACCACCGGGGTTCGTGGTCACCGCGTCGACGCCTTCCACCCCGGTGGCCGCCTTCGAGGACACCGAACGCCGGTTGTTCGCAGTGCAGTTCCACCCGGAGGTGGTGCACAGCGACCACGGCATGGACGTCCTGCGACGTTTCCTGTTCGCCGGTGCCGGCTGTCGGCCCAACTGGACCATGGTCAACATTGCCGACGACGCGGTTGCGGCGGTCCAGGCCCAGCTCGGCGGCGCGCGCGCGATCTGCGGACTATCCGGCGGGGTGGATTCGGCGGTGGCCGCGGCTGTGGTCCACCGTGCCGTGGGCGACCAGCTGACCTGCGTGTTCGTCGATCACGGCCTGCTGCGCGCAGGCGAGGCGGAGCAGGTGGAGAAGGACTTCGTCGCCTCGACCGGGGTCGAGCTGGTGCACGTCAAGGCCGCCGACCGGTTCGCCGCGGCACTCGCCGGGGTCAGCGATCCGGAGCGCAAGCGCAAGATCATTGGACGGGAGTTCATCCGGGTGTTCGAGGAGGCGGCCCGCGAGCTGGAAGCGCGGGCCGAGGCCGAGGGGTCCCGGATCGAGTTCCTGGTGCAGGGCACGCTGTACCCGGATGTCATCGAGTCGGGTTCACCGACCGCAGCAAAGATCAAGTCGCATCACAACGTCGGTGGGCTCCCCGATGATCTGCAGTTCTCCCTGGTGGAGCCGCTGCGCACCTTGTTCAAGGATGAGGTGCGCCGGCTGGGTGAGGAACTCGGGCTGCCGGAGGAGATCGTCTGGCGGCAGCCGTTTCCGGGGCCCGGCCTCGCTGTCCGGATCATCGGTGAGGTCACCCCGCAGCGGCTGGAGACGTTGCGGGCCGCGGATGCGATCGTGCGCGAGGAGATCCGCCGGGCCGGCCTGGACCGCGAGATCTGGCAGGTGTTCGCGGTGCTGCTGGCGCACGTCCGTTCGGTGGGAGTCCAGGGAGATGAACGTACCTATGGACACCCGATCGTGCTGCGAGCGGTCACCAGTGAGGACGCGATGACCGCCGACTGGGCCCGGCTGCCCTACGACCTGCTGGAACGCATCTCAGGCCGGGTGGTCAACGAGGTGGAGCAGGTCAACCGGGTGGTGTACGACATCACCTCCAAGCCTCCCGGCACCATCGAGTGGGAGTAGCGGCGTTACCCGGCGGGATGTTATGCGGCGGGGATGCGCAGGGGCCCGGCGGCGAGGCTGCGGACGCGGTGGGCGGTGACGGGGTCGATGTTGCCGCCGGAGAGGATCACCACGGTCGGGCCCTGCGCGAGGTCCGGGTGGCGTAGCAGTGCCGCCGTACCGGCGGCTCCGGCGGGCTCGACCGTCTGACCGTCTGCGCGCAGCAGCCCCGCCATCGCCTCCCACAGCGCGTCCTCATCGACCGTGACCACGTCGTCCAGCAGGCTGGTGGCAAGCGCCAGGGTCAGACTTCCCGGGGTCTTCACGGCCATGCCGTCGGCAATGGTCGCCGCCGGGACGCGGATCGGCCGCCCCGCGCGCCATGACAGGGCGAAGGCGGGAGCGCCCGCGGCCTGGACACCGATCACCCGCACGTCGCTGCGTCGTTGCCTGATCGCCGTCGCTATCCCGCTGATCAGGCCACCACCGCCGATACCCACCAGGACGGTCCGCAGGCCGGGGACCTGCTCGGTGACCTCGAGCCCGATCGTGCCCTGCCCGGCGATCACGGTCGGATCGTCGAAGGGATGCACCAGCAGCCAGCCGTGCTCGAGCGCGGCGGCCTCGGCCGCCAGCAGAGCGGCGTCGATCCCGCCGTGCACATGCTCGACCCGCGCGCCGAGGCGGCGGGTGCGCGCGACCTTGACCGGGCTCGCGCCGGTCGGAACGAAGATCGTAGCCGGGACGCCGAAGTGGGCCGCCGCGTACGCAACGCCCTGGGCGTGGTTTCCGGCACTGGCAGCGACCACGCCCCGCGTCCGCACGGTGGGGTCGGCGAGAGCGATGCGGGCGAATGCACCGCGTAGCTTGAACGAGGCGGTGCGCTGTTCGTTCTCGCATTTCAGCCACACCGGTGCGCCGGTCAGCCGGGACAGGTGGGCGCTGGGCACGACCCGGGTCCGCCGGACAACCGGTGCGAGGACGACCGCGGCCCCGGCGACGTCGATCGTGGTGCCGTCGATTGCCGTGCCGTCGGTCGTCGTGCCCTTGGTGGTGCCCTTGGTTGTCGTGTCCGCATCCGGTAGGCCGTCCGCGTTCGGGGTCGTGGACGTGACGGATCTGGGAGGGGTGTCACCGTCGTCCTTACCGGTGGTACTTGTGCTGTCGCTGGTGGCGTGCGTCGGGTTTTCGGATGGTTGGCTCATCGTTGTTCTCCCAGTGGCTTAGCGGCCACCCCTGACGTGACCGCGGCAACAAAAAAGCCCCCCGCCGAATTGGCGGAAGGGCGAGGCGCGCTGACCCGTCGGTGTCGACCCGAAGGCGGGTTCACGCGCCTAGTTAATGATCATAATGTGCTGCGGCACCTTACTATTTTGCTCTTGGACGGTGGTGGTCGTCAAAACCAACCGCCCCTCCCCGCGCGCCGAACCGGCGTCGCACCCTGTGCTGGGGACCGCAGACCGCGGCACAGGGTGCGACGCGACCGGTGTCCGGGTCTCGGTGTGGTCCGCGCCTAGGCCTCGGCGTCGGCTGCTGGTACGCGGGGTCGTGGCGCGGACCGGCACCTCGTAGGGTGGAGAGCGTGTACCGCTGTCGGACCTGCCGGACGTCGAACGTATGATCGATCCCCTATGAGCACGCTTCTCGGTGGCCTGTACCCCGACTTCGACGACGCCGCGGACGATCGGGACGGGCCCGTGGCGGTACCGGTCCCGGATGCGCCGGGAGGCCGTGCCGCGTTCCAGCTCGATGCCGACGCGCTGCTGGACGGCCTGAACCCGCAACAGCGGGCCGCGGTCGTCCATGCGGGTTCGCCGCTGCTCGTCGTCGCGGGTGCGGGGTCCGGCAAGACGCGGGTGCTCACGAACCGGATCGCCTACCTGCTTGCCGCGCGTGGGGTTCGCGCCGGTGAGATCCTGGCGATCACGTTCACCAACAAGGCCGCGAACGAGATGAAGGAGCGGGTCGCCGCGCTCGTCGGCACGCGGACCCGGGCGATGTGGGTGAGCACCTTTCATTCCGCGTGCGTGCGCATCCTGCGGTCGCACGCCAAGCGCATCGGGTTCACCAGCGGTTTCTCGATCTACGACGCGGCGGACGCCCAGCGCTTGATCACGCTGGTCGCGCGCGACCTGGACATCGACCCCAAGCGGTACCCGGCACGCGCACTCGCCACCGGGATCAGCAACCTGAAGAACGAACTGGTCGACTGGGAGACCGCCCGGGACAAGGCGGCCAACCACGTCGAACGCACCGTCGCCGAGGTCTACGGTCTCTACCAGCGCCGGCTGGCCGAGTCGAACGCGTTCGACTTCGACGATCTGATCATGATGACGGTGAACCTGCTGCAGGCCTTCCCGGATGTTGCCGAGCACTACCGGCGCCGGTTCCGGCACGTCCTCATCGACGAGTACCAGGACACCAACCATGCCCAGTACGTCCTCGTGCGGGAGCTGGTGGGGCACACCTCCCCGCTGACCGTCGACGGCGAGCCGGTACGGCCGGGCGCGGACACGGGCGATCACGTGGACTCCGGTGAGCGCACGGGCGATCATGCGGTGGAACCGGCCGAGCTGTGCGTGGTCGGTGACGCCGACCAGTCGATCTACGCCTTCAGGGGCGCCAACATCCGTAACATCGTCGAGTTCGAGCAGGACTACCCCGACGCCACCGTGATCCTGCTGGAACAGAACTACCGGTCCACGCAGACGATCCTGTCCGCGGCGAACGCGGTGATAGCACGCAACGCCCGGCGCAAGCCCAAGCGACTGTGGTCGGACGCCGGAGACGGCGAGAAGATCGTCGGCTATGTCGCGGACAACGAGCACGACGAGGCCGTCTTCGTCGCCGCCGAGGTCGATCGGCTGGCCGACGCCGAACTGGCGCGCTCCGGCGATATCGCCGTCTTCTACCGCACCAACGCCCAGAGCCGGGTCTTCGAAGAGATCTTCATCCGGGTCGGCCTGCCCTACCGAGTGATAGGCGGGGTGCGCTTCTACGAGCGCCGTGAGGTTCGGGATCTGCTCGCCTACCTGCGGGTGCTGGTGAACCCGGCGGACACCGTGAACCTGCGACGCATCCTCAACGTGCCCAAGCGGGGAATCGGCGATCGGGCCGAGGCGATGCTCGACGCCTTCGCCGAGCGCGAGCGCATCCCCTTCGCCGACGCCCTGCACCGTGTGGAGGAGGTCCCGGGCCTGGCCGCCCGCTCGGCGAAGGCGGTCCGCGGTTTCGCGGGCCTGCTCGCCGAATTGCGCACGGCCGTGGCAGACGGCCCGGTCGCGGCGTTGGAAACAGCGCTGGAACGGACCGGATACCTCGCCGAGCTGGCCGCCGCGGACACCCTCGAGTCCGAGGGACGGGTGGAGAACCTCCAGGAGCTGGTCAGCGTAGCCCGGGAATTCAGCGAGCAGTTTCCGCAGGGTTCGCTCGCGGACTTCCTCGAGCAAGTCTCCCTGGTCGCCGATGCCGACCAGGTACCCGATCCCGAGGAGGGCACCGCCGGGGTCGTCACCCTGATGACGCTGCACAGCGCCAAGGGACTGGAGTTCCCGGTGGTCTTCCTGACCGGGCTGGAGGACGGCGTTTTCCCGCACATGCGCACGCTTGGCGACCCGACCGAACTCGAGGAGGAACGGCGCCTGGCCTATGTCGGCATCACCCGGGCGCGTGCCCGGCTGTACCTGACCCGGTCGGAGGTCCGCAGTGCCTGGGGTCAGCCGGCGTACAATCCACCGTCACGTTTTCTCGAGGAGGTGCCGTCCGAGTTGGTGAGCTGGCAGGGGAACGCACAGCCGGCGTCGGCTGCCTCTCGGCCGCAGGCGACCGCGTCGTCGGGTTCGGCGTCACCACGGTCGTCGAGCGGGCAGGCCGGTGGGCTACCGGGCCGCCGGCCCGCGCCGGCGCCACGCCCGATTCCCGACCTTTCCATGGGGGACCGGGTCAACCACGACACCTTCGGCCTGGGCCAGGTCGTCGCGGTGGCAGGGTCGGGGGACAACCGCGAGGCGAGCATCGACTTCGGCGAGGGGACGGGAACCAAGCGTCTGCTCCTGCGTTACGCCCCGATCGAAAAGCTGTGAGCAGCGCGCCCACAAATGTCGCGCCCACAAAATGTCGTGCCCACAAACGTGGGTCTCCACGGATGTTGTTGGGCCGCAACGGTGGCGGCGTTCGGTAGCAGACGCCGTTCAGTAGCAGCGGACGCCGTTCAGTAGTAGACGCCGTGTTTGGCCAGCCACGCAAGCGGGTCGACCTCGACGCCGTTCTGGCCGTTGAGCCGGACCTCGAAGTGCAGATGCGGCCCGGTGGAGAATCCGGTCGACCCTTCCAGGCCCAGTTGCTGGCTGGTGGCGACCCGTTGACCGACCCGGACGTCGATCCGGGAAAGGTGGGCATAGCAAGTTACGACATTGTTCGTATGGAGGATCTGGACGAAGTTTCCGTAGCCGGATTCCCATCCTGCGTAGATGACGGTACCGCTGTGAGCGGCGACGATCTGGGTGCCCATCGGTCCACCGAGATCGATACCGGGGTGACCGTTGGCACCACCGAACCGTTGGGTGAGACGGGCTTGTATCGGGTGGACCCACCGCAGCGCCTCTTCCTGCTGGCGTGCGGTCTGCGCGGCCGCGGTCCGCTGTTGGAGGAGCAGGATGGACAGCTGGGCCAGTGCCTCGTCCCGATCGACACGGTCGGTCTGGGCCTGGCGTTGCGCGGCTTCGCTGTCATCGGGTTGCCGCCCGAGCAGAGAGGGATCGCTCAGCCCGTCGGTCGCGGCATCCGCCGCGGTGGGTGCCGGGCCGGAGATCGTCCCGGCGGTGCGCAGTCCGGGAAGACTCGCTGGTTCGGAGTGGGCGATGCCGGTTGTGTTGATCATCATGATGCCGAGGGTGGAGACCACGGCGGAGGCTATACCGGTGCGGCGGATCTGCGCCATCGAGACCGTCCGGCGGGCGAAGCCGAACGGATCGCCGTGCTTTGCGGTCCTACCGTGGCCGCGGTGCCGCCCTGAGTTGCGGGCCGGGGGTTGTGACAACCCGAAATCACGCTCCCGTTGGTCGACAAGACTGCTGCCGCGTCGCGGCACGGCGGGAGGGAAAGCCTGTAAACCGCCTTGAACGCTACACCGACCCAAACCGGAACTTTGATGCCACCCCCGCCCACGGTGGACGTGGTGCGCAAAGTGGTTTAATTATTGCTTTTTGTCATCGCGAGTGGTGAAGATTTCGATCATGCTGGAAGTCTCCGGTTGCCGAACGGGAGTCTCCCCATGGGGTGGGGCCGGGACGGGCGTCCGAGAGGGATCTCGGCTGCGCCGCCGGCTCCGATCCTTCCTCCTCGCCGGTGTCAGGATCGTGATCGGTGTGTTCGACGTCGTCCAGATGGGCGAGCGTGGTCGCGATCTGGTGGACGACGTCGATGTTGAACGGCAGCGAGTGGTGACCGACGCCGGGAAGGCGAAGGTTACGGACGATAAGGTCCGGATGATGGAGAAGTGCCGACTCGCTCGGCCGTATGATCGTGTCCAGATCTCCTGAGAAGGCCACGAACCGCGTCCGGCAGTTCGGCGCGGGTTCGGCCAGCTCACGGATCACGTCCGAATCCGGGACCAGCTGGCGCAGGAGGGTGTACGGCACCATCGGGGGGAGCAGCCGCGCCAGGCGGGTGCCCTCATGCGGTGTACCCAGCGTCACCAGTGTGTGCACGTGGGCGTCGCCGTCGAGTTTCTGCACGTAGTAGCGGGCAACCAGTCCGCCGAGGGAGTGCCCGACAATGTGTATGCGCGGGTAGCCCGTCTGCTCACACATTGTCTCGACCACTGTGCCAAGCCGGCGGGCCGCTGTCGGAATGTCCGAGGTGAACAGCGGCAGGTTCACTGTGGCGACTCGCCCGAAGCCCCGCCGGCGCAGCGACCGGCGCAGTCGAGTGAAAATCGACCTATTGTCGATCATGCCGTGGACCAGCAGAATCGGTGTGCCTGCGGCTTCTATGTCGCCGACGAGCAGCCCACGCCGCAATGGGGAGAGGCCTTCGAGGGTGTAGCGGTCGGCCGGCTCGCGCAGCCTCTCCGAGACGACCCCGATCGGGTAGAAGGCGATATGGGTCATCAGCCACGTGGCTTCCGCGGCCATCCCGCGGACCGCCGCCGGTGTGTCGAGCAGGCCTCGGGTCACCTGTGTGCCGCGACGGGCCACGGATGTGCTCACAGATCGGGTGACCCTGCTTGCCGCTCCCACCGGCCCCAGTTGACGCTTTCCGATTGCCTCTGCTCCCGTCCGTGCTCGGACAGCCGTCCGAAGAACCAGCTGGCCGAAAGAACTAGCCGGCCGAAGGCAGCGCGATCATCGGCCTTCTCGCGCGGCCGGAGGCCCCAAGGAACCCGGGAGGCTGCTGAACAACACCTGTCCGGCTCGCTGGCCGAACGCCGTTGTTCAGCATCCTCCCGGGCCCGAACCTCCCTGCGGGGAGGGACCCGGGAACGGCACGATACTCGCAGGCTCAGGGCCCCAGGATTTCGCACCGGACGAACCGTTTCGCACCAGACGAACCGTAGTTAGGTCTGGCAGACGCCCTGGGAATCACCACGACGTCTACCGTGACTGAGAGTACAAAAGAAGGTCACGGATGTCGACTGTTGGTTCCTTGCCGTGACTGTTGACCGGGGCCGCCGGCAGCTGTGATCCCGCCGGGCAACGGCGTGCTTCCGTGGGTGCGTCCCGCTAGGGTCTATGAAGAGATCGGGCCACGGAACGTCATGTACGGGACATTACGTCACGGAAAGTAATGTCCGGGCGGGCGACGTCAGTGAACGCAAGGAGGCCGCGTGAACGAAACCGGTGAACGTATCCGGGTAGTGGTCGCCAAACCCGGTCTTGACGGCCACGATCGCGGCGCCAAGGTCATTGCGCGGGCGTTGCGGGACGCGGGCATGGAGGTCGTCTACACCGGCCTGCACCAGACGCCTGAGCAGATTGTCGAGACCGCGATCCAAGAGGACGCCGACTGCATCGGTCTGTCGGTCCTCTCGGGCGCACATATGACCCTTTTCGCGCGCCTGATGGAGCTGCTGCGGGAGCGTGGTGCCACCGACGTCGTGGTAACCGGTGGCGGAATCATACCGGATGCCGATATTCCGGAGCTGAAGGCTCTGGGTGTCGCCGAGATATTCACTCCCGGGGCGACCACGGGCGAAATCGTCGAGTGGATCCGGTCGAGGGTGGCCGCGGCCCACGCATCCGATCCCACCGGAGCTTTCGCGCGCTGAACCTCCCGGGTTCCCGGGTTTTCCCCGGGTTGGCTCCCGGCGGGATCCGTCCCCGCCGATCAGAGGTTGGCAGGGGCGGTCGGGGACGGCTCGGCCGGGACGTCCCTGCGGGTACGTGGGTGAGGTCCCTCCGGCGGGACAGCAGGCCGTAAGCCCCCGGGATGGTGCTGAGGTTCCCGGCTGTCCCGGTTGCCCGGTCCGCCAGCTGGCCGGTCCGCCGGCCGCATCCTTTCTGTCATGCCTTTCTGTCATGCCTTCGTCACCGGTCCGGCAGCAGGACGCCCGACATGCTGTCGCCACTGTTTGTGATATCGAGCGTTACACGGCTGTCCGCTGTCGGTGACGTCCCCGCCGGGCTCGGGTATATGGCTCGCGGCCGGATCCGTATGCGGGGTGAGCGAGGTAACGCCGTCACCGCCGTCACCGCCGTCGCAGGTGTCGCAGGTGTCGCAGGTGTCGGGATCATGTCGGGTTCGATCGGAATAGTGGGTATTGCGATCACTGTGATCGCGGTGTCGACCACCACAAAACCAGGCGCTTGGTACCGGGTCCGGGTGATGATGGTGGCTGACCCCGGACATCCGTGGCCGGCCGCCGCGGCAGGAGCAGCATCTGCCGGGGCGGGCGCCTTCAGTAGGCTCGGGGCGGCTTCCCTTTCTTCGAACTTTTGAACGTTCGATCCTGACCACCGACTTCGTATCCGACTGGACGGACTGTGGATCTCTTCGAGTATCAGGCGAAGAAGCTGTTCGCCGACCACGGCGTGCCTGTGCCCACCGGCAAGGTCGCCACGACCCCCGACGAGGCACGCGGCATCGCAACTGATCTTGGTGGACGTGTCGTCGTCAAAGCGCAGGTCAAGACCGGAGGCCGCGGCAAGGCCGGTGGCGTGAAGGTCGCCGACGGCCCGGACGACGCCACCGCCAAGGCATCGGCAATCCTCGGGATGGACATCAAGGGCCACACTGTCCATTCGGTCCTCGTGGAGCAGGCGAGTGACATCGCCGAGGAGTACTACGCCTCCTTCCTGCTCGACCGGGCGAACCGGACCTTCCTCGCCATGTGCTCCCGCGAGGGCGGGATGGAGATCGAGGAGGTCGCCGCGACCAAGCCGGAGGCGCTCGCCCGTATCCCGATCGACCCGCTGGTCGGGGTGGACGCGACCGTCGCCCGCCAGATCGCGGTGGCGGCGAAGCTGCCCGAGGCGGCTCTGGACGGTGCCACCGAGCTCCTGGTGAAGCTGTGGGAGGTCTTCGTCCGCTCCGACGCCACCCTGGTGGAGGTCAACCCGCTGATCCTGACCGGTGACGGTCGCGTGATCGCGCTGGACGGCAAGGTCAGCCTGGACGAGAACGCCTCCTTCCGCCACCCCGACCACACCGCGTTCGTGGACGTCGCCGCGGTGGACCCGCTGGAGCAGAAGGCGAAGGAGAAGGGCCTCAACTACGTCAAACTGTCCGGGCAGGTCGGCATCATCGGCAACGGCGCCGGCCTGGTCATGTCAACCCTCGACGTGGTCACCTATGCCGGTGAGGAGTTTGGCGGGCAGCGGCCAGCCAACTTCCTCGACATCGGTGGTGGGGCGTCCGCGCAGGTGATGGCGGACGGGTTGTCGATCATTCTGGGCGACCCGGCGGTCAAGAGTGTGTTCGTGAACATCTTCGGCGGGATCACTGCCTGTGACGCGGTCGCCAACGGTATCGTGCAGGCACTGAAGATCGTCGGTGACATCTCCACCCCGCTGGTCGTGCGGCTCGACGGCAACAACGCCGACGAGGGCCGGCGGATCCTCACCGAGGCCAACCTCGACGTGGTCAGGCCGGTGGACACCATGGACGGCGCGGCGCGGCTCGCCGCCGAGCTCGCCGCAGCCGCGGCCTGAGCGGACGGGAAGAGGCTTCCGACAATGGCAATCTGGCTGGACGAGACGTCCAAGATCCTGGTTCAGGGCATCACTGGTTCCGAGGGGCGCAAGCACACCGCCCGGATGCTGCGCGCGGGCACGACGATCGTCGGCGGTACCAACCCCAAGAAGGCGGGTACCGAGGTCGAGGGTGTGCCGGTCTTCGCGACGGTGGCTGAGACGATCGACAAGACCGGCGCCGACGTCTCCGTGGTGTACGTCCCGCCGGCCGGGACCAAGGCGGCCGTGATCGAGGCGATCGACGCGGGCATCCCGCTCGTCGTGGTCATCACCGAGGGCGTGCCGGTGCACGACACCACCGCGTTCTGGGCGTACGCGAAGTCCAAGGGCAACACGACGCGGATCATCGGGCCGAACTGTCCCGGCATCGTGAGCCCGGGCAAGTCGAACGCGGGGATCATCCCGGGTGACATCACCCCGCAGGGCCGCATCGGGCTGGTCAGCAAGAGCGGTACCCTGACCTACCAGATGATGTACGAACTGCGTGACTTCGGCTTCTCCACCTGCGTCGGTATCGGCGGTGACCCCGTCATCGGCACCACCCACATCGATGCCCTCGCAGCGTTCGAGACCGATCCCGACACCGACGCGATCGTGATGATCGGTGAGATCGGTGGTGACGCCGAGGAGCGTGCTGCCGCCTACATCGACGAGCACATCACCAAGCCGGTCGTCGGTTATGTCGCGGGCTTCACCGCGCCAGAGGGCAAGACGATGGGGCATGCGGGGGCGATCGTGTCCGGATCGTCCGGGACAGCGCTCGCCAAGAAGGAAGCCCTGGAGAAGGCGGGAGTCCGGGTCGGCAAGACCCCCTCCGAGACCGCCCGTCTCATGGCCGATGTCATGCGCTCTCTCTGATCCTGTCCCTGCTGGTTGTTGTTCCTGGCGTTGCATAACGGTGCGTCTGCTGTGACGCACCGTTCGCGGACCGGGTGTGGCGGTCGTTTCCGGCGACTGACCACGCCCGGTTGTCTTTTACGTACTCGTTGCGTTGTCCGCGGGACACTGTCCGGCGCCGCAGGTGCTTTCGGAGTACTTTTGCGGACATGATCGTGTCGTTCCGGTGTGAAAGGGCTACGGTGTCAGGGATGGGTCCGTCAGGTCACCGCTGATCGCTGAAGTGGGGTCGTCCCGTGACACGTGTAGCCGGCCGCGACATACAGAACAACGACCTCGGCGTTCTAGCCGCCGGCGTCGTCCTGTTCATCGCATCGTTATTCGACTGGTTCGCGGTCCGCGGGTTCGGGGAGAACGCGTGGGGCATCGGTTTCTTCGCCTACGGCGGCGTCGAACTCGGGCTGCTCGCGGTCGGCCTGGTGGCGGTGCGAACCTTCACCCGTGTCCAGCTACCGGCAGTGGGCGCCGACTGGGTTCTGATCATCGCGGGTATCGCCGCTCTCGGCACCATCTTGATTTTTCTCAAGACGGCGCTGGGGGTTGACCACATCCACCGAGCCGCCGGACTGTGGCTCGGGCTCATCGCCTCGGGGGCCATCACGGCCTTCTCGATCCTGACCGCCGTTGCCGGCGGGCACACGCTACCTCGTGGCGGCCCTCGTGACCGCTCGCCACACCCGGCACCTCCCGGCACCCAGTACGACTCGTACGGACAGCCGTTGTCGGGCGGGTACGGGCAACCAGGGGATTACGGGCAACCGGGTGGGTACGGCCAGCCGGGAGGCTATGGCCAGCCGCCGCAGGCCGGTTACGGCCAGCCGCCGTATGGCGGATACGGCCAGCCGGATCCCTACGGTCAGCCGCCGCAGGCTGGTGAGGGCCAACCACCCTATGGCCAACCTGGCCGGTAGGGCCTGTCTGGTTGATCCTCAACTGCGCGGATCGGCATCCAGACGGCCAGTACAACTGGAAATGTCCGACCTCTCCGCTAACGTCCGATCATCGGTTCGTCGACGGGGAGGTCGTCATGGCTGTCAGCGCCGCGGAGCTGTGGGCCGAGTCCAGGCGCCTGCGGGCGCTCGGGTGGTCCTATCGGCGGATCGCGCTGGAGTGGCAGCGCCGATACCGGCTGAACGCCCGGGTCGCCTTTCGACTCGCCCACGGCTGGACGCAGGAGGAGGCGGCGCGGCGGTGGAACGCCCGCTGGCCCTACGAAGATCCGCCGAAGACGGGCAAGGCCTTCTCGTACTGGGAGGTCTGGCCTGGGCGGGGTGGCCGGGCGCCGTCGACCCAGACCCTCCAGCGCCTGGCCGAGCTGTACCTGTGCCGCCCCGGCGATCTCCTCGACGGGGACGATTTCGGCCGTCTCGACACGGGTTGTGACGATGTCTCGCGCGAGCACGAGGTCGGGCGGTCGCAGGCCGGCCAGTTGATCCACGATCCACGCGAACACCGGAGCGGGCCGGCGTCACCGGGTGGCGGCGACCCGGTTCCAGACGTCGGCCACCTGGCGCACAGCTTGCCCCGTCACCCGGCCTGACCAGGTCTTATGCCTCCAACAGGCCAGGCGTTACGCCTCGCCTGGACGCGGTGACGCGGTCCCGGTGGATGCGCACAGGCCGCCTGACCTCAGTACAGTCGGAACAGTCCTTGTTTGACGACGAGTTGCCGGGTTCGACGGCGAGTTGCCGGCCACCTGGTTTTCCGGAGAGTCCCGTGCCCGCACGACTGGTTGTTCTCGCCTCCGGGGTGGGCACCACCTTGCAGGCTGTGCTGGATGCCTGCCAGGATCCGTCCTTCGGCGTCGAGGTCGTCGCCGTGGGTACAGATCGGTTCGGGACCGGCGCGCAGGAACGAGCGTTGGCTGCTGGTATCCCGGTGTTCAGCGTTCGTCTTGAGGACTTTCCGCATCGGGAGGCCTTCGACGAGGCCACAGCGGAGCAGATCGCCGCTCATGATCCGGATCTGTTGGTGCTCGCCGGCTACATGAAGATCCTCGGAAAGCAGGTTGTCGGACGCTTCCGGACGGTGAACACTCATCCGTCGCTACTCCCCGCCTTCCCCGGCGCCCACGCCGTCAGGGATGCGCTCGCGCACGGGGTGAAGATCAGTGGAGTCACGGTCCACTGGGTCGACGAAGGCGTCGATACCGGGCCGATCCTTGCGCAGGCGGCGGTGGACGTGGAAGCGTCCGACACGGAAGAAACTCTGCGTACACGCATCCAGGCAGTGGAGCGCGTCCTGTACGTGCAGACGATCGGCCGGATCGTCCGGTCAGAGGAGGGGACATGACATCCGCACAGGTCCCGCGGGAGTCCTCGCCCAACGAGCCGGTGGAGGGAGCGCAGAGTTTCCCGCATGCCGGCGCGGACACGCCCAGTAGCGGCGAGCTGGTCGCGACGGGGCGGCGCCCCATCCGGCGGGTGTTGGTCAGTGTCTACGACAAGGCCGGTCTGGCCGAACTCGCGGCTGTGTTCGCCGACGCCGAGGTGGAGGTCGTCTCCACCGGTTCGACCGCGCAGGCCCTCGCCCGTCACGGTCTGGCCGTCACGCCGATCAGCACCCTCACCGGGTTCCCCGAGATCCTCGGTGGCAGAGTCAAGACGCTGCACCCGCGCGTGCACGCCGGCCTGCTCGCGGACCTGCGCAATGTTGAGCACGCCGAGGCGCTCGCCGAACTCGACATCGAGCCGTTCGATCTCGTCGTGTCCAACCTCTATCCCTTCCGGGAGACGGTTGCCGGTGGTGCCTCCGAGGACGAGGTGATTGAGCAGATCGACATCGGCGGTCCGGCGATGATCCGTGCCGCCGCGAAGAACCATCCCACCGTGGCCGTGATCGTCTCGCCGGCGGACTACCCGGAGCTGATCGCGGCGATCCGGGACGGCGGTTTCGACCTGGCCGCGCGCCGTCGACTTGCCGCACGTGCTTTTGCGCACACCGCCGCATATGACGTCGCTGTCGCGTCATGGTTCGCCAGCGTCGGCGCACCCGACCAGATCGCCCGCGAGTCCGGCTGGCCGGACACGGTTGCCGCGGTGTGGCGTCGCGGGGAAGTCCTGCGCTACGGCGAGAATCCACACCAGCGGGCCGCGCTGTACGTTGCCGAGGACGACGGGCCGGGCCTTGCCGGTGCCCGGCAGCTGCACGGCAAGCCGATGTCGTTCAACAACTTCACCGACGCGGAAGCGGCACGCCGGGCCGTGGCCGATTTCAGCGAACCGTGCGTGGCCGTGGTCAAGCACGCGAACCCCTGCGGCCTGGCGATCGGCCGTGATATCGCCGACGCCCACCGCAAGGCGCATGCCTGCGATCCCGTGTCCGCCTTCGGTGGGGTCATCGCGACGAACCGTCTGGTCAGCCTCGCCCTGGCCGAGCAGATCACGGAGATATTCACCGAGGTCGTGGTGGCGCCCGGCTACGCCGACGGTGCCGTGGAGATCCTGGCCCGCAAACCTTCGATCCGCCTGCTGGAATGTCCCCTGCCGCCGCACCCGCACGGTGTGCAGATGCGCCAGATCTCCGGTGGGCTGCTGCTGCAGTCCCGGGACGCGTTGGACGCAGCCGGTGACGATCCCTCGGGCTGGACGCTGGAAGCCGGTGCGCCTGCGAACGCGAGCACCCTGGCCGATCTTGCCTTTGCCTGGAAGGCCGCCAGATCGGTGAAGTCGAACGCGATTCTCATTGCCGTGGACGGTGCCACGGTCGGTGTCGGCATGGGACAGGTGAACCGGGTGGATGCGGCGATGCTCGCGGTGACCCGCGGGGGTGACCGTGTGAAGGCGGCGGTGGCTGCCAGTGACGCGTACTTCCCCTTCCCGGACGGTCTGCAGGTGCTCATCGACGCCGGTGTCCGTGCGGTCGTCGAACCGGGTGGATCCGTCCGCGACGAGCAGGTGATAGCAGCCGCGCGGGAAGGAGGGATCACGCTCTACTTCACCGGCGTCCGGCATTTTGCGCACTGACGGTAGTTGCCAAGAGTCATCAAGAATTGTCAAGGTTCGGCGGCCGGGACAGTCCGGCGGTCAGGGTGACTGTGCGGGCAGCGGTTGTCGTCGTCCCGGTGCGATCCCGGTGCGCCGGAACACTTCCGTACACCGACGGTGCTCACTGGAAACGACGCCCGAATCCGCCGCGACCTGACCAGAACGCGGCGGCCGGCGGGGCCGGGTCGATGTCGGGGTCACGGATGGGGTCACGGGGGGGTGTCTGCGCCACGGCTGGTGGTTCGACGGCGTCGTCATCCGCCGGCCCGGTTCGCCCGGATCGGCCTGCCTGG
This sequence comes from Protofrankia symbiont of Coriaria ruscifolia, assembly GCF_900634745.1. Classification (NCBI taxonomy): domain Bacteria; kingdom Bacillati; phylum Actinomycetota; class Actinomycetes; order Frankiales; family Frankiaceae; genus Protofrankia; species Protofrankia symbiont of Coriaria ruscifolia. The sequence continues at coordinate 8,538 of NZ_CAAAFR010000183.1, read as the reverse complement.
CCCGGCGCACCACCGGGTGTGTGCGGGGCCGATGCCGGGTCCGTAACGGGTTCGGACTGCTGGTCCGTGCCGGCCACCGCGTCGTGACTTTCTTCGGCCCGCCGGTGCGAGGTGCGTGACTGTTCGTTGGTGCCGTCCGGATCCGCTTTCGGCGGCCGGACGGCACCAACGTTTCATGAGATGGACGCGGACTCCGCCGCTGCCGCTCCACGCCGCGGCGCGCTCGTCGTGGTGCCATTCGAGGACGCCGGGATGTTACCTCCGGGCGTGTCGTTGGTAGGGACGTAACGCTGCGCCACCCAGTCCAGCGCCTCCCGCCAGCTCGCGCCGTACAGGACCGAGATCCTGTCCGCCGTCTGCCGCGCGAGAGCCTGGACAAACACCCGGTCGTCGCTGTCCAGGTGTCGGGCATCTCCGAAGGTCTCCCAAGCCCGGAACATCAGCTCCTGCAGCTTCTTGCTGTGTGGCGTTTCGTCTGCCACGGCCCACTCCCTCCCACTCCGGGGGCTGCGGCGGCAGTCTCCCCTAGTCCCGCACGACGCGTTCACTCGGGGGTCCGAAAGGTTGTGAATCGATGAATGATCGCAAGTTTTTCGGCTGCCGACGCAGGGCTGGTTTGTGTGGTCACATCAAGATCGATAATGTTCCGGGCCTGCCTGGACGACACGGGCGACACGGGCGGAGGGTCGTCCCAGGAGGCGACGCGGCCGAGAGGGCCGCTCCCAACAGACATAGACTGCGTTTGTGGTCGGGGTGAGCGGGTGGGAAACCGCGTCCGGACGGGGAGACCGGGTATCGGCCGGTGAATCACGAGCATGTCGGTGACGCCGCGATGAACGCCGGTCACCGCCAGCGCCTGACCCGGCGGCGGTCATTGTCGGCGTGGGAGCCGGTCTTCGCGGCTGTGTTGGTCGCCGCGATCGTCGCCCTGGTGTTCGTGTCACAGAACCACTGGCGGCGGGGTCTGCTCGGGCTGGGTATGACTCTGCTCGCCGGGGCCGTCCTGCGGTTGGTCCTGCCGGCCCGACGCGTCGGACTGCTCGCTGTAAGGGGCAGAGTTTTCGACGTCACGACACTCGCGGTCCTCGGCGCAATGATCATTGTGGTGACGCTGACGGTACCGGTTCCGGGATCGTAATGGCCTCCACGGCCGGGACCCCGAGTGTGAAAGGCGCATGATCGAGCTGCCTTTGGCCCGCTGGAGGCTTCACCGATCCGTCGCCGGACTCCGATCCCTGGCCGCCCACCTCGGAGGCGATCGCGGTAACCTCACGATATCCAAGCATCGCGTTCAAATGAGCGGGGCGAACAGTACACATGCCGACCCATCGCGTAACCCTGATCCCCGGTGATGGCACCGGGCCCGAGCTCACCGGGGCGACCCGCCGGGTGCTCGCAGCGGCTGTCGCGACCGTCGGTTCCAGTTTTGGCCGGGACGTACCGGAAGCCGGCGTGGACATCATGGAAACCGCCGACTTCGCAGTGGCGCCGGGAGCGGACATCGGCACGGACGCGGCGGTCTTCGCGGTGGCACACGGCAGCGCGCCGAAATATAAAAGCCAGCGCAAGGCCAACCCAGCCGCGAGGATTCTCTCCGGAAAGCTCATGCCGGAACACCGCGGTAAGCTGACCGCGGCGGTAAACCTGGAGAACGCGGTGGCGGCGGTCATCGAGGAAGCTCGCAGCGTCACCTGCGACTCGAAGCCGACCCGTACCGAACCGACCGCCGTCGGGACGGTGGAATATGCCGACGCCATCATCGAGAAACTGAGGGGCTGACACCCTATGGGTGGGAAGGTAACCGTTGTCGGAGCCGGTTTCTACGGCTCCACGACCGCACAACGTCTTGCCGAGTACGACATTTTCGACACGGTCGTCCTCACTGACATCATCGAGGGCAAACCACAGGGTCTCGCCCTCGACCTGAACCAGTCGCGGCCGGTCGAGGGTTTCGAGACCACGATTGTCGGGACGAACGACTACGCCGACGCCGAGGGGTCGGACGTCGTCGTCATCACCGCCGGTCTGCCGCGTAAGCCGGGCATGAGCCGGATGGATCTGATCGAGGTCAACGCGAAGATCGTCCGGCAGGTGTCGGAGAACATCGCGAAGTCCTCGCCCGAGGCCGTCGTCGTCGTGGTTTCCAATCCGCTGGACGAGATGACCGCGCTCGCCGCGAACGTCCTCGGTTTCCCCCGGAACCGGGTCATCGGCCAGGCCGGCATGCTCGACACCGCCCGCTTCACCAACTTCGTCGCCGTGGAGCTCGGCGTGCCGGTGAAGTCGGTGCGGACCCTCACCCTGGGGTCGCACGGCGACACCATGGTTCCGGTGCCCTCGCAGTGCACGGTGGACGGTAAGCCCCTCGCGGAGCTGCTCCCCGGCGACAAGATCGAGGAGCTGGTGACCCGCACCCGCAACGGCGGGGCCGAGGTGGTCGCGTTGCTCAAGACCGGGTCGGCATACTACGCGCCGTCGGCTGCCGCTGCTCGGATGGTCAAGGCCGTGGCCGAGGACTCCGGCGCGGTGATGCCGGTGTGCGCGTGGGTGGACGGCGAGTTCGGCATCTCCGGTGTCTATCTCGGCGTGCCCGCCGAAATCGGCCGCGGTGGCGTGAAGAAGGTCGTGGAGATCGCCTTGTCCGCCCAGGAGAAGGCGGCGCTCGCCACCGCCGCCGAGGCTGTCCGGGCCAAGCAGGCCGACGTGGCCAGCCTGTAGCTGTAGCAGCCTGCAGTAAGTGGCCGTCCTGGAGCAGGTACGACCGGCAGCGGTATGAACCGGCCGGCGGATCGTCCCAGCGCCGGCCGGTGACCTCACCGCCGGCCGGCGACCAGCTTGCGCACGGCCAGACGGGCCAGCGACGCGGTGGGGATCGTCCCGCGTCCCAGACCGATCTCGAGCAGGGTGTCGAAGAGCTCGGTGCGGTGGCTCGCGGCCTGGACGGCTGAGTCCATGAGGGTGCGGTGCCGGCCGGCGAGCCCGGCCAGCAGCGTGGTGTGGCGCAGGTGCCGCCCGAGTTCGCGGTCCAGGGCGTGCCGGTAGGCCGCACCCACCGCGCTCGGTGAAACGGTGACAGCGGCCTGGCCAGCGAGCGAACCCGACAGCAGCGCGTAGTAGATACCTTCACCGGTGAGCGGATTGATCAGCGACGCGGCGTCCCCGGCAAGCAGGACCGCACCGTCGGGCTGGCGGGGCCGCCAGGTCGACAGGGGCAGGTGGTGGGCGCGTAGCGTCCCGGGATGGGCGGGCTGGTCCGGAAGCATCCGGGCGAGGGTGCCGTGCAGGACGGCCCGTCCGCCGCTGTTGCCGTGCAGCTCGTCGAGCTTCGACCGCAGCATCCCATAGCCGATGTTGGCGCGGCCGTCCCCGATCGGGAACGACCAGGCGTAGGCCGGCCAGCCCTCGTCGGTCATCTCGATGAGCTGTTCGGGTGGGCGGTCGGCACGTGGCGCGTCGGCGTACCCGCGCACGGCGATGGCCAGTGCCTCCGGCGGATTCGGCCCGATGCCCAGCGCGCGCCGCGTGACCGAGTTCGCCCCGTCCGCTCCGATCACCACTTGTGCCCGCAGGTAACCGTTGACCACCACCGGATCGCCCGCGTTCGGGCCTGGCGCTACTGAGCGCACACGCTCGCGTCGCAGTACGGCTCCGCGCGCACGGGCGGCGGCGGCCAGCCGCGCATCGAAGACCTTGCGCGGGACCACATAGTTCGCCCGTGGGCAGGGAGTTGCCACCTGCGCGCCACCCGGCGCACGCAGCCGCATCCGGTCCACCGGCGCGTACCCGGCGGCGGCGTCGGGCACACCGAGAGCACGCAGGACGTCCAGGCCGTGTGGGGCGATGCCGTCACCGCAGGCCTTGTCCCGGGGGAAGTCCGCGGCGTCGAGCATCACGACACGGGTCTGTGGCCGCAGCTGCAGCGCGCGCAGGGCGGCGGCACAGCCGGCCGGACCGGCGCCGACGACGAGCAGATCGACGATCTCGGCCGGGCCGGCTGGTCCGGCCGGCACAGCCGCGGCCGGTGCAGTGGTCGTCGTGGACGTGATCGGCGGAATTATCGGGACTGCAGTGGACGTCGTCGCGGACGTGGTCATGGCGTCGGGAGATGTCGGTGTTGCCACATCGGCCCAGTGTCCCAGTGCGTTGGGCCCACACTCGCGCGAGGAGGTTCGTACAGTTCATCAGGTGGATGCCCTCGCGCAGGTGGACGCCTGGCCGGTGGAGAACGCGGCCGTTGCGGTGCTGGTCCCCGACGATTCCGGTGCTGCTTCCGGTTCCGGTGCTGTCTCCGGCTCCGGCGGTGTCTCCGACACCGCCCCCGATGCTGCCGCCGGTGGTGTCCCCGGCGCGGTCACGGTCGGTGGGTTGGTCGGGGACGCGGACAGGTTGTTCCGGTTGGCGTCGGTGTCGAAGCTGCTGTCCGCCTATGCGGTGCTGATCGCCGTGGAGGAAGGGGTGTTCGGCCTCGACGATCCCGCGGGCCCGCCGGGTTCGACCATCGCGCACCTGCTCGCCCACACCTCGGGTCTGGAGTTTTCCGGCAGCCGGGTGCTGGCCGACCCCGGGCGGCGCAGGGTGTACTCGAACACCGGTTTCGACGTCCTTGGCGAGACGCTCCAGAAGGCGTCCGGGATCGTGTTCGCCGACTACCTCGCTGAGTCCGTGTTCACACCGCTGGGTATGGACTCCTCCGAGCTACGGGGTTCGCCCGCGCACGCGGTGTGGTCGAACGTGCACGATATGATCCGTTTCGCCGCCGAGCTGCTGGCGCCGCGGTTGCTGGCCCCCTCCACCTTTGCGCTGGCAACGTCGGTGGCCTTTCCGGGGACCGCTGGTGTGCTGCCCGGCTTCGGCGTGCAGAAGCCGAACGACTGGGGGCTTGGCTTCGAGATCCGCGGCGGGAAACAGCCGCACTGGACGGGGAGCACCAATTCTCCCGCTACTTTCGGGCACTTCGGCCGGAGTGGAACGTTTCTGTGGGTTGATCCCGCGGTGAGGTCGGCCTGTGTGGCCCTGACCGACCGTGAGTTCGGCACCTGGGCGGCGGAAGCGTGGCCGGTACTGTCCGACGATGTGGTGGCCGCTGTCCGCATGGCCGGCATCCCACGCTGAGCGTGCTATCCCTGCTGGCTTGGTCCCCTTTTACTTGAGGGGACGCCTGCTGAGGGGACGCCGTCGTTCGAGCGGCATCCCGGGCGTGACGGCGTCGGGGTGATGGGTAGTTAGCACTGGTGGCTAACCCGATCAGTGCGGTCCGCTCCGGGGCACGGAAAGTGTCCGATGCCGCGGGCTCTGTGCGCCGCAGAAGACCCTTTGTCGACCATGCCGTGCGCGGCTACCACCGATATATCGAGGACGGCGGCGACCGGCTCTCGGCGGCCGCAACGTATTTCGCCTTTCTGTCCTTCTTTCCGCTGGTCGCCCTGGCCTTCTCGATCACGGGGTTCGTGGTCGACGCCTATCCCGACGTCCAGCAGGAGATGATCAAAAAGATCAACGACTACTTGCCGGGAATGGCGGACAAACTCGATGTCACCGGCATCGGCAACGCCAAGGTCGGTGCCGGCCTGATCGGTCTGGCCGGCCTGCTGCTGGCCGGCCTGGCCTGGATCGACGCGTTGCGGGACGCCATCCGGATCATCTGGCATCAGAGCGTGGACGTCGGCAATGTGCTGGCACGCCGGGCGAAGGACATCGGCGTCCTGGCCGGGCTCGGGGTGATCGTGTTCGCCTCCATCGCGGTGACCAGTCTCGCCACCTCGGTGTCGGGGACGTTCCTGGAGTGGATCGGCCTGGCCGGCAGCACTGCCGCGGCGGTGGTGACCACGCTGCTCGCTCTCGGTATCGCGTTGGCGCTGGATGTAGCGATTTTCCTGTGCCTGTTCCTCTGGTTGCCGCTGATTACCGACCGCCGCCGTGCGATGCGAGGGGCCTTGCTCGGTGCCGTCGGGGTGGAGATCCTCAAGCTGCTCGGAACCTGGCTGGTCGGGATGACAACCCGCAATCCCGTTTACGGAACGTTCGCGGTGATCATCGGTCTGCTCATCTGGATCAACATCGTGATGCGCTGGACGCTCCTGGTCACGGCGTGGACGGTGACCGCTCCCTACGCGTCCGACATCCTGCCGTCCGGCACCGCTGAGGCCGTCCCGTCCGATACCGGCGATGCCGTCCCGTCCGGTATCGCTGCGCCGGATGGCCGGCCTGAAGACGTTGGCAGGGACGCTGCCGGCAGGGACGGTGGTGCCGGCGCGGGGTCACCGGCCAGGCCTGCCGAATCGCCCGCTGATTCGCCCACCGGATCGTCGCCTACTGGATCGTCGCCCACCGGATCGTCGTCTGCTGGATCATCCACTCGATCATCTGCTGGGTCCTTCAGCGACCCGGTGGACTCTCCGGCCGTCCGGCCCGGATCGCCATCGCCGTCACCACGCCGTTGAGTGACGATCCGGACGAGTCCGGTATCCGATTCCGTGATCGAGGCGATGGAGGCGAGCGAGTCCTGTGTCACGGCAGGTTGCGCCGCCATGCCGGGCAGCGCGCCGATGCTGGGGAACGGCCGCCGCCGCGCAAGGCGCCGGCGCAGGGTCAGTATCGCGGCGATCAGCGTTACCGCGACGGCGGTCCAGGTGATCAGGCCGACGGCGTGACCGCCGGCGCCGGACGTTTCGTCTGCGCCGTCCTCGTCATGGCTGCTGGAGTCCCTGCTGTGACCGGTGCCTGTTCGCGGCGGGTCGCCGGCGGCGGCTGCGGCGGCTGCGTCGGCCACCGGGACGGCATGCGATGCCGCGTCGGCCTGCATAGCCAGCCATCCGACCGGAGTGATCGAATCGACGTACGCGAACCCCCAGTCGAACAGGGCACGGGCATCCTTGGCATATGCCGGGACCGCCCGCAGCATGGTGACGATGAGGGTGTGGTTACCGCGCCGGACCGCACCGACGTAGGTGGCACCCGCCGCAACGGTGTAGCCGTTCTTGACGCCGATCGTCCCCGGATAGGAACCGAGCAGGTCGTTGTGGTTCTGGATCTGGAAGGACGCGCCGTCGCGGCCACGGACGGTCGCTCGCGGGATCGTCAGGAATCCCCTGACGGCGGGGCTGGTGAGGGCGGCCCTGCCCAGCAATGCAAGATCGTATGCTGATGTCGTCTGACCGGGGGCGTCCAGGCCGCTGGGGTCCCCGGCGTGAGTGTTGCGGGCGTTCAGATCTGCCGCGATCCGGTTCATCATCGTGATCGTGGCTGCGGTGCCACCGGCGGCTTCGGCGAGCGCGACGGCCGCGTCGTTGCCACTTGCGACGATCATGGCAGTGGCCAGCTCGGCGACGGTATAGGTCATTCCCGGGACAAGGCCGACCCTGGTCCCGTCGACCCTCGCGGCCGCGTCACTGATTGTCACCTCCTGGGCCGGCGACAGGTGCGGCAGCACGGCGAGCGCGGTCAGGATCTTGAGTGTGCTCGCCGGCAGGTACTGGCCGTGCGCGTCCCGCGCCGCGAGCACCGCGCCACTGTCGGCGTCGGCGACGAGCCAGGCGGCGGCCGCGATCTCCGGGGGAGGCGCCAGCGCCTGTGGGCTGACCGCCACACCATGATCCGCGAGCGCCGGGCCGCCGAGGGTGTCCGGCGGGGACACCGGCGTCGCCACCGCGGTGACGGCAACTGGCTTGCTGGTCGGGACGGCGGCGATCAGCCATCCCGTCAGGGATGCCACCAGGAATGCGATCAGGGGGATGAGTAGGACCAGGGTCGGGCGGCCCGTTGCTGGCGTGCTGAAGCGTCGGCGAGTCCGAGGCACCCAGCCAATGTTACTGTCGGTCACACCATCGGGAGCGCAGATGCTCTGCCGTGTCGCGGTCCAGGCAGTATCAGTGTCAGCACGGTGATGATGCTAAGCGATTACGCAACTCGCCTGGCAGGGTCGTGATGACGGCGTCCACCACGGCGTCGAGGGCGACGCGCTGGCCGGCGGTGTAGAACGCCGCGTCCCGGAAGCTGATGCGGCTCTCCCAGCTTGCCGGTATGGGGGCTTGGGCGGACGGTGAGCGCGGCGTGCAGCGCCCGCCGGCAACCAGTGCACGGACCGTCGTGGGGGCTGTCGGGGCTGTCGGGGCTGTCGGGGTCGTCCGGGTTGTCCGGGTTGTCGCAGCCCAGCAATCCGAGTAATAGCAGGAGCCGGGCGGCGCGCTGCAGGTCGAAGGGTGACAGAGATGCGTCCCGCATGCGCGGGCGTCTGTGCCGGTGCATCGGAATGTGTCGGAGGGGGGATGGTGGATGCGTCAGCGTGTCCAGCCGGATTCGGTGTAGTACTCGGGGGTCTGGTAGGCGGCCAGGGCGGTGCGTACCGGTTCACTGAGGGGGTCGGGGAGCCGGTCGAGGGGAAACCAGCCGAGGTGGTCGTGGACGCGCCGGTCGGTGATCAGAGGTATGCCGCGGAAGTGGCGGACCTCGAAGTACAGGCTGGACCGTGCCGACGAACTGGCCTCCCCGTGGTCACCGAGAACTCTGGAGGATGCCCCGGCCTTCAGGCCGGGGAGGAAT
>NZ_CAAAFR010000182.1:49610-66695 GCF_900634745.1 Protofrankia symbiont of Coriaria ruscifolia | reverse complement strand
CTCCTGTTCGTGTAGTTGGAATCCTCCTCGTTCACGAGGGGGAGGACGTCAATGAAGATTTCAGTCAGGGTGAAGCCCGCTGAGGTAGAGAATTACCTGGATTATTGGTCCCGATGGCGATACGGCCGACTTCCGGCAGTTCGAAGGCGACGTGAAGGACGGCCTACTGATCGAAGGCATCCTGCCTTCTCAGGAACCGGCTCACCGAGACCGTCTCGGCGACAACGTTCCGTTTGAATCCGCCAAAAGGGCTCATTCCCCAACACGACCTCGCGTTCAGCCCGTACCGGTTCGAGATCCAGCGTCGGCACGTCCTCCACTTGGAGCTGACCGAGCCTGCCTCGGATCGGTGGGCCAGCCAGGAGGACCACGACGGCGAGCAGGAGCCCACCCACTTCGAGTGCTTCTGGATCCCGCTGGAGGATGCCCACATCCTCTCGTCCGGCCAAGGAGCTCTGCTGGGACACCTGTACGACTGATTCCCGCCGGTCCCAGCAGCACAGAGAGGCCACTGATGTACCACACCACCGGACGGCACGAACAGATCAGCGAGTTTTATCGAGCATTAGACTGGTCAGGGCGCTGTTCTCGCGGGCGGAGACCCAGATCCCGCCGGCCGGGGCGCGGGGCGGGATGACGGATACTCGTCAGGATCAGGATCCTTACCCGCGGTGACCTCAGCTCTGGCATGCGCGAGGTTTCCGTGGCAGACCGCGCTGTGATCGCGGTGATCTGGCTCTACCTACTTCAACAGGTGATCGACTTGGCCATCACGGCAGACCACATCCGCACCACCCTGACCATCTATCTCGACGCGCACCCCGAGGAGAAGGCCGACCTCGTACCCGTTCTCGACATCCTCGACACCGGAGGCGACATCACCTCCCGCACGGAGTTCCGCGGTCACGTCACCGCCGGCGCGATCCTCGCCGACACCGACGGGCGCATTCTGCACATCCACCACCGCGCCTTGGACAGGTGGCTCCTACCCGGCGGTCACCTGGAGACCTCGGACAAAACCCTGCTCGGCGCGGCCCTGCGTGAGCTCGCCGAGGAGACCGGTATTCCCACAGACGCCGTCAACCCCGCAGAGGAGCACCCCATCCATATCGACGTCCACCCCATCCCCGCCAACACCGCCAAGGGCGAGCCGGAGCATCGTCACGTCGACTTCCGGTTCATCTTCCGCACCACCACCACCACCGACGTTCGCCAGCTCCAGACCGAAGAGGTCACCGACGCGACCTGGCGCAAGCTCGACAGCCTCGGCGACGCAACGCTGCGACAGCGCATCGCCGCAGCCCTTCGTTGACGCGCCCGAGGGAGTGTCAGGAGATCTTGATCGGTAATCTCCAGGGTAAGGCCGTGGCCTGCGGAAACGCTTAAACATCGCCGTCCGTTACACCGTTTCTCGCCCGACAGGTGCTACCGACTACCACCGGCGACCGCGCGGGCCACGCTCATCTGCCGGATGAGTCCGGTCGCGGTGAGCCGTTCGCATACCCGTAGCCACTCCGGATGATGCTCCACTCGCTTATAATACTCAGGATTCAGGGACATGACGATGCGTTGCGCGCGTCTTTCCACGTCAGCCGCCAAAAGGCTTTCCTGCACCGACCTTCCCGCCGTAAACCCTCCGTTCTCATCCTCCTGCAAGGATGCTTAGCCGGTGAGGGCGCCGAGGGCGTCGTCGAGGCCCTCCAGGTCGCTCAGGGGGATCGGTGCCCAGCGGTGTTCGTGGGCTCCCGATGGTACGGCCGCCCGGCCGCCGGCCGTTGCGTCGACCGCATTGATACTCTCGCCGCTCAAACTCTCACCATCCTTGAACGCGCCATCCTTGAGTGCGTTGTCCTTGAGTGCGTTGTCCTTGAGTGCGTTGTCCTTGAGTGCGTTGTCCCTGGTCGCGCCATCCGCCGGTGCACCCGGACGGGGTGGCGCCGACCGTGGTCCGGAACCGGCTCCAGCGGTGTCGATTCGAGCCGTGTCGATTCGAGCGGTGTCGATCCTGGTGGTGCGGGTCGTGTGCGGTGCTGCCTCCGGCGCCACCCCGACGGCGGCCAGCGCCGGCCACAGGGAGGCGAGTGCGGCGTCCGGGTCGATCTCGAACTCCGACTGGCGGATCCGCCAGAAGCGCCAGCCGACACGGCGTAGCTCCCGTTCGCGGGCGAACTCATGGACGATCTGCTCGGGCGACATGACGGTGTCCGCGTCGCACTCGACCGCGAGACGGGCGCGTCCCCCCGCCACCACCAGGTCGACGCGCCGGCCGTTCACCTCGACCTGGGGCCACACCAGATATCCACGTTCGCGCAGGGCGCGGAAGACCCGTTGTTCGAACAGGGTGTCGAACCGCGGATGCGGGATGTCCGGGCGGACGTCGGGCAGCGCGGGCGTGGCAAGGGCCGGGCCGGCGTTCGTCCCGGCGGTGGCAGATGTCTGTGACAGCACGTAGCTGAGGTAGTTGTGCCGCAGGTCGGTCGGCTCCAGGTCGTCCGCGGTCACGGAGTGGAACAGCCACACCTGGTCGCGGGCGCGTGACGTGGCCACGTTGAACCTCCGCTGGTATTCCAGCCGGGTCAGCGACGGTGTCGGAGTGTCGGGGGCGACAACCATCGACAGGAAGATCACGTCTCGTTCGTCGCCCTGGAAGTCCGGTGGGGTCCCGACGCGCAACCGTCGGCGTTGCTGCTCGGCCGGGGACATCCTCTTGATCAACTTTCCGCGGATCAGCTCCGCCTGGGCGGTACCCTGCAGTACAACGACCCCGAAGGACATCCCGTTGTAGCGGGGGTCGTCGGTGCAGGCCAGGACCTGGGTTACCAGGGCTTCGGCCTCGGCCGCGTTGCGCAGCCCGCCGGCGACGCCGGAGGTGACCGCGCCCGGGATGTGGCATGACCGCAGGGGCGGCAGCCGGTCAGCGCCGAACTGGCGCAGCGGCACCAGCGGGGCGTCCCGGTAGAACATCGCGGACGACCATTCGATGATCTCCGGCATGCACCGGAAGTGTTCACGCAGCCGGATGACCTCGCCGAACCTCGTCCGCAGCAGTGTGAAGAGGCTGGAACGGGGGGTGAACGCGATGCGCAGCCAGCCGGGCACGTCGGACAGCAGCGTGTCGAGGCGTTGGAAGACCGGTTCCAGTTCCTCGAAACTTGCCTCCGTCGGGGTGCACTGCCGGTCGTCACCGACCACGATCACGCGGGGAGCGAGCCACAGCAGGAACAGGCTGTCCAGCCCTGCCTGGCTGCCCTCGTCCACGATCACCACATCGAAGCAGTCTCGGACCGCTGGAATGGTCGAGAGCACCTCGCCGATGGGCATGATCCAGGCGGGGACCGCGGTCTGGGCGACCCGCATCGCCTCCCGTGCGGCCTGCCGGTACCGCTGCGCGTAACGGCCGGTGAACTTGCCGCCCGCGGCGATCGCGTCGGCGTAGGACCGCAGCGCCGCGGACTGCTCGGCGCCCATCCGTTCCAGGCAGTGCTTCCAGGCGAGCGCGCCGGCGAGCTCGGCGGTGGCGGCGGCGAGGGCATCCTCGGCCGCGCCGAGCTCGGCCTCGACGTCGGCTTCACCGGATGCCGTACGCGAGCGTTCCAGCCAGGTCGCTGCGCAGGCCCACGCCCATGCCTCGGTGAAGGACGCAATCCGGCGGTCCCACCGCGCCGAGTCCGCGTTGCCTGGGCGGTTCCCGGTTGCCGCCTCGGCACCGCCAACCGTATCCACCGTATGTGCGCTCACCGGGTTTACCGGGCTTGCCGGATCCGGGGCCACGCCTTCCGACAGGGCTACCGCCAGGCCCGGATGCGCGGCCCGGACACGCTCCAGCAACGTGACGCAGCGCATCTCCGCGTCCCGCTCGGCACCGGCCGCCTCGAGCGCGACGCGAGCGGCCTCGTAGGCCGTGACGTCGCGGTTGGCCAGCGCGTCCGCGAGCATGGCCAGCTCCGGTGCGCTCGCCTGGGTCCTGACCGCTGTCACATAGCGGCTGTGGATGCGGCTGAGATCCTTGGTGGCGGCGGCGGCGCGTTGGCGCAGCCGGACGTCCTCGATGGCAGCGGCAAGATCCCGGCATGCCCGGGTGCTGGTGAGCGCGATGCCCAGCGGGCTGCCCGACGGCGTGGCGCCGGGAGCGCCGAGAGCGTTGGGAGCGCCGAGGAGGCCGAGAACACGGTCACGCGCGTCGCGGGCCCGGTTGACCGCGTCGAGGGCGTCGGCCAGATCGTGCAGGCGGGCCAGACGCACCTCGGGAGCGGACTCGGAATCGATGCGCACGGCCACCAGCGCCCAGGCGCTACTCGCCGTCTCCAGGCAGACCTGCGCGGTCAACCGGGCGAGCACCACGTCGAGCAGTTCGGGTGTGCGGGGGGACACGCCGTCGACGGTCGCCGCCGTGAGCAGGAGAGCTGCGCTTTTCTGGACCTTCGGACGGAAGACGGCGCGCAGAGCGTGGTCGGCCGCCAGATGGGCCCGCAGCGCCTCGCCATGGGCGAGCAGTACCTGCGCGCTCGCCGGCCCCTGCTCGGTCAGTGCGGGCAGGACGACCTTGTGCAGCCCGATCTGGTCGAGCGCGCGGGCGGCCTGCTCGACAGCTGGCGCGGCCGCGGTGACCTTCGTCCAGAGCACGGTGTCGCGGCCGGTGAGGGCATCGTCGAGCGCAGTCTCCACCCACGCCCAACGGCTGTGATGGCGGGCCACCAGCGCCAGGGCGTCGGTCAGCTCCGTGGTGACCTCCCGCAGGGCGTCCACCTGCTGAGGGGACAGCCCGGCGAGCCGGTCGGCGAGGACGGCGGCAGGCTCGGCAAGGGTGATCGCGCTGTCGCGGGCGACCGAGGTGGCGGCCTGTTCGGCGGCCAGGAGCTGACGGATCGTGCCGGTCGGGACCACCGTGTCCGGATCGGTCGGGGTCTGGGTGAGCCTGCGGGCCCGAGCGGGCGTCCGGGAGCGGAGCACGGCGAGCAGCTCGGCCGCCTCGGCGACGTCCAGCGGCGCCGACGGCGGCCCGCCATGTCCGCCGGGTATCTCGCCATGTCCGTCGGGTATAGGGCCGTGCCCGCCCTTGCCGTCGTCGGTGCGGTCACCGTCGTTGGTGCTGCCACGGCTGTCACCGGCGGCCCAGGGCACGGGCGTGGGGATCCATCCGTGGGAGGCCCGCTCGTCCCGTACCCGTCGGGCTATCCGGGCCAGGGTGCCCTCCCAGCCCGGCGCCACCTCGTCAAGGTGGTGGTGGACGCCTTCGGCCGCGCGCAGCCGCTGGATCCGTTCAGCCAGTTCGGCCCGGCGCGCGGCGGCGGCGTCCCGGCGGGCCCGTAGCTGCGCGATCCGCCGGTCGTGCTCCTCCGGACGGAAGGCGGCCTTCTCCGCCGCGAGCGCGCTGATACTCGCCGCAAGCTCGGACGAACCGGTGTCGTTCACGTCGGTGAGCGACACGCACAACCGCTGCAGGGTCGGGGGCATCTTCTCCCGCAGTACCCGCAGCGCCTGCGCCTTCTGGCTGGTGACCAGTACCCGCTGACCCTGGGCAAGCAGCGCGGACATCAGGTTGGCGATCGTGTGGGTCTTACCGGTCCCGGGAGGCCCTTCCACCACCACGCCGTTGTCCTGGCGCAGGCGTTCCATCACGTGGGCCTGCTCCGGATTCGCCGGCAGCGGGAACAGCGGTTCCGCGCCCAGTTCGATGCCGCTTCGCATTCCGCCGGCGGCCAGCCATGCCAGGCGTTCGTCGGCCTCCAACGTCTCGACCAGTTGCACCAGGCCGAGCGGAGGCGGGTTGTCGCCGCGCAGCGCGTCCAGCATCTGGTCGTAGTAGTTCAGCAGCGCCGCCCGGCCGCGGGTACGCAGCACCAGTGCCGGAGCGAAGGTCACCTGTGGGCGTGGGCCGGGTTGCGCCACCGGACGCCAGGACGGCGAGTAACCGTCGGTGGACACGTCCACGGCAAGGGTCAGCCAGTCACGCAGTACCCGCTCGTCATCGGAACCGAGGGGGACCGCGGCGCGGCCGTGCAGCCGCTCGTGCAGCGCGTTGGTCCGTTCCGGCCGGAACGCCTCCACCCCGTCGAGCAGGCTCCCGTCCTCCAGTCGGGTCGCGGCCTCGGCGGGCAGACGCAGGCGGATGGCGGAGGTGGCCGTGTCGATCTCCACCAGCAGCCTCGTCGCGAGCAGGTGATGGTGGACCCCGATGGTCGTGGGCCGCGGGCCGGGCGCTGTGGACGGGCCGGCCGCCGGCGGGCCGCCTGTGGACGGGCCGGGCGCTGTGGACGGGCGCGCCGCGGACCCCGGTGCCGGGACCTGCCAGGACAGCAGACCTGTGCAGAGCACCAGCTCGAGCGCGTCACCCTCCTGCGCCAGGCGCTGCGCCACCGCGTGCAGGACGTTGTGCAGGGTCCGCCGTTCTGCGTCCGCACGGGCCCTGACCGCCCAGATCCGCCAAGTCGGCAGCCACTCGGAGTAGGCGGCCTGGACGTCGGGTGCGTCCGCGAGCCGGATGGTTTCGGTGATCTCGCGCTGGATGCCGTCCGGTCGGAGTTCGACACGTGTCCGTGGGCCGATCTCGCGCAACGGCGGGAACTCGTCAGGCGGCTCTCCCGGCTCGGTCATGACAACCCAGCCGGTCAGCAGGTCGGGCAGCGCGGGTGGCGGCGGCAGGGCCGCCGCGGCGGGTGCGCACAACAGCACCTCGTCGGCGCCGGCCTGTTCGAACAGGGACAGGCCGTCCGGGAGGTCGTCGAGCCACAGCACGACAGGGTGGTCGTCGACCATGGTGATCCGCGGAGCCTGGCACAGGGCGATCTCCCGCAGGAACCGGACCAGGCGGTGACACCGGTCGCTCAGCGCGGCATGGCGCTGACTGTCGCGACGGTGTTCCTCGCCATGGCGTTCTTTGCCGTGGTGCTCCTCGCCGTGTTGCTCCTCGTCACGGTTCCCGTCGCGATGGTGCAGCTCGCGAACTGCCGTTTGTTCGGTCATAGTCCTCTCCGGACGGCGACGCGGCAGCCCCCCGCGGGCTCCCTCCGATGGCCGGATGCGCACAGCGGCGGACACAGCCCGTTGCAGCAATGCCCATAATGACCCGTCCGGATGGGACGCGGTCATGCCGGGTCATGCTCCGGGCGCAGTCCATGGGACCCGGGCCTTCCGCGGCCGCGAAAGAATCATGATCATGCCGCCTTCGGTCCTTCAGGTGGTGACCCAGCTCGGCGGGCAGTAACCCAGGCTCGGCAGGCCGCCGTGTGTACGCGTGCGCGGATGCGACAACATACGCATCTGTGAGCTCACGGTTTCTCGCGGACCTGCACATCCACTCCAAGTACTCACGGGCCTGTAGCCGTGACTGTGACCTGGAGCACCTTGCCTGGTGGGCGGCGCGCAAGGGGATCCGGGTGATCGGAACCGGCGACTTCACCCACCCCGCCTGGACGCAGGAGATCGCCACCAAGCTCGTGCCGGCCGAACCCGGCCTGTTCCGGCTGCGTCCCGATCTCGAAGCGGACGTGCTGCGGACCCTGCCCGCCTCCTGCCGGGTGGCGGCCCGGTTCATGCTGTCCACGGAGATCTCCACGATCTACAAGCGGGGGGAGCGGACCCGCAAGGTCCACCACCTCCTCTACGCCCCGAGTACCGACGCCGCGGGCCAGATCACCGCGAGCCTGGCGAAGATCGGCAATCTCACCGCGGACGGACGTCCCATCCTGGGGCTGGACTCGCGCGACCTACTGGAGATCACCCTCGGCGCGGGCGACGGCTGCTACCTGATACCGGCCCACGTGTGGACGCCGTGGTTCGCGGTGCTGGGCTCCAAGTCCGGTTTTGACGCGGTCGAGGACTGCTACGTCGATCTGGCCGACCACATCTTCGCATTGGAAACCGGCCTGTCGGCGGACCCGCCGATGTTCTGGCGGTTGTCCGGGCTCGACCGGTTCCGCCTGGTCAGCAACTCCGACGCGCACTCCCCGCCCATGCTCGGCCGGGAGGCGACCGCGTTCACCTGCGACGTCGACTACTTCGCCATGCTTGCGGCGCTGCGCACCGGGGACGGTTTCGCCGGCACGATCGAGTTCTTCCCCGAAGAGGGCAAGTACCACCTCGACGGTCACCGTAAGTGTAACATCCGCTACGAACCGAGCCAGACCCGGCAGGCGGACGGTCTCTGCCCGCAGTGCGGACGGCCGCTGACCGTCGGGGTCCTGCACCGGGTGGACGCGCTTGCCGACCGTGCCGAAGGGGTCCGTCCGCCGACCGCGGGCGAGGTGCGTTCGCTGGTGGCACTCCCCGAGGTCGTGGGGGAGATCCTCGGGGTCGGGCCGAAGAGCAAGGCCGTGGCCGCGCAGGTCACCGCACTGACCACCCGGCTCGGCCCGGAGCTGGAGATTCTTGCCGAGGTTCCCCTCGACGCGATCGCCGAGGTCGGCTCGTCCGCGCTGGTGGAGGCAATTCGCCGGCTGCGGCGTGCGGAAGTGATCCGCGAGGCCGGGTTCGACGGTGAGTACGGCGTTATCCGGCTTTTCGACTCCGAAGAACTCGGCTCGGACGTGGGCACGCTGTTCGATCTTGCCCCGGCCGCGGGAACGTTGACGGCCGGCACCTCCCAGCCGGGGCAGCCGGGCCCGGGCTGCTCGGGCCCGGATGCCCCGGGAAATGCCGAGAAGGCGGTGGGGGAGAACGCGGCGGGATCGGGTGGTCCCCGGGCCCGTTCCTCCCGCCGGGGGACCCGCGCCACCCGCACTGCCCTGGCACCGTCCGTCTCACCCCCCGCTTTATCCGCGGCCCCACCCGCGGTGGGCGGCCCCACGGATGCGCGGGATCCGGATCCCGATCCGGCGCATCCGGCTCCTGATCAGCGCGTTCCTGCTGTCGACACGTCATCTTCGGCAGGGCCGTCCTTCGACGCGTCCTCCTTTGAAGTGTCGGCGGGTATGCCGGTCCAGGACGGGCAGGTGGGCGTGCCGCACGAGGCGCACGGGTCGTCCGTCCTGGCCGCTCTCGATGCCGAACAGCGTGCCGCGGCGGCGGTCACGGAGGGTCCGCTGCTGATCGTTGCCGGACCGGGAACCGGCAAGACCCGCACCCTGGTCCACTCGATCGCATACCGGGTGCGGGAGCGCGCGGTGCCGGCCGAACAGTGCCTGGCGGTGACCTTCACCCGGCGGGCCGCGACCGAACTGCGGGAACGGCTCGCCGCGCTCATTCCCCACCATGCGCCACGCATCTTCGCGACGACCTTCCACGGGCTGGGGCTGCGGATAGTCCAGGAACAGCACGCACGCTTCGGCCTGGGACCGGACGTCGGGATCGCGGACGAGGCGGTGTGCGCGCAGATCCTGCGGGAGATGCTGGCCGGCACGGTGTCGGGAGCGCGCAACCTCCAGCGGCTGCAACGCGCAACGGCCCAGCTGCGGCGTGCCCACGCTCTTGGTGAGCCCACCAGCGGGCATGAACTGGCCACAGTGGCGCAGGAGTACGACCGTGCGCTGCGCGCGCGTAACCTGGTTGATCTCGACGACCTCGTCCAGCTACCCGTGGTGGTGATGCGGGAACACCCCGAGGTTGCCGAGGAGTATCGGACCCGCTGGCAGCATGTCTGGATCGACGAGTACCAGGACGTCGACGAGCTGCAGTACGTCCTGCTGACCATGCTGGCCGGACGGTCCGCCGGCGGGTCGACCGATCCGTCGCCGGACCGCTCTTCGGACAGGCGTTCGGCCGGGGATCCGGAGCAGGGCGCGGAGCGTACTTCGGCCGACAGCGCCGGTATGCGGCCTGCCGCGAACCTGTGCGCGATCGGCGACCCGGACCAGGCCATCTACTCCTTCCGCGGTTCCGACGTGGGTTTCTTCCTGCGTTTCCGGGATGATTTCCGCGATGCCAGAGTGGTTTCGCTGACCCGCAACTACCGTTCCACACCCATGATCGTCGAGGCTGCCGTCCGCCTGATCGAACCGGCCACCCTGGTTCCCGGCCGGACATTGTCCGCGGTCGGTGCGCATCCGCAGAATGCTCCGGTGATGCTGCGTCGCGCCGCCGACGAGGCCGACGAGGCATCGGTTGTCGTGAGCCTCATCGAGGAGGCCCTGGGCGGTACGTCCTTCCACGCGCTCGACACCGGGGTGGACGGGACGGCGCAGGCCCGTCTGTCCTTCTCCGACATCGCGGTGCTCTACCGCACGGCCCGCCAGGCCCGACCGGTGATGGACGCCCTCGACCGGCAGGGGTTTCCCTTCCAGCGCCGATCCCACAACCGGTTCGCCGACACTCCCGGCGTCGCCTACCTGCTGGAGCTCATCGGCGACAACACGCACGCCGACGCGCTCCCGGTGCTCCCGGCGGTCTCTACGCTTCCTGCGGTCCCGGCGCAGGCCCGGACCGTCCTCGCGCGTCTGCGTGCGGCGGCACAGGCCGCGCTCGACGGCGCTGCCAGGACGCCTGGGCGCGGGGGCGCGGCATCCGCCGGGAGCATGATCGGGGCACCGCCGGATGCCCCGATCAGGTCCGCGTCGGAGCCTGCGGCCGGCTCTCCGTCCTCTTCGTCGGAGTATCCGGCCGGACTGCCGGGCGAGGCCGAGATCCGGTACGCGCTGGACGTCCTGACCCCGCTTGCCACCGAGTGCGGCGACGACCTGGAGCGCTTCCGGTCCGAGATCGCGTTCGGCGCGGAGGTCGACACCTTCGACCCCCGGGCGGACCGGATCTCGCTGCTGACGCTGCACGCCTCCAAGGGGCTGGAGTTCGGCTTCGTCGTCATCATCGGCTGCGAGGACGGCCTGCTGCCGCTGCGCTGGGCGGGCGCATCCGCCTCCGGCGGCGGTGCCGGCATGACCGGCATGACCGGAGTGGCCGGCATGACCGGAGTGACCGGAGTGGCCGGAGTGGCCGGCCGGGATGGCGACGGCGACGACAACGGCGACGAGGAAGAGCGGCGGCTGCTGTTCGTGGGCATGACCAGGGCGAGGGAGCGGCTCGTGCTCACATATGCGGCCCGCCGCGGCAGGCAGGTGTACGAGGTGCGGCCGTCGCCCTTTCTGGACGGCCTGGACACACCATTGCTCGAGCGCCGTTCAGGTCCGCTCAGGCCCCGCCGGGTTCGCCCGAACCAGGGACGCCAGCTACGGCTGATCTGACAGTGGTCGACCGGCCCGAGGGTGGTTCTTCGGCCCGTTAGCGTCGGCGGAAGACCATGGCGAGGTTCCAGGTGACGACCTCCCGGACACCTGGAACCCGCAGGATCGGCTTGGCCCATGTCGGCAGGTACCGCGGCATGGCGTCCACGACGTCGATGCCGCCGTGGCCATGGGCCCACGCCAGGGCGTCGGCCACCGACACCGGGAACAGGCTGCTGCCGTACAGATTCTTGGGCGAGGTCCCGGTGCGGCGCTCGTAGCGTCGGGCCGCGCGGTGGCCACCGAGGTAGTGCCATGGCGCGGTTTCGTGCCCGCCCCAGGGCGAGAGCCAGTTCGTGAAGCTCAGGAAGATCACACCGCCGGGCCGGGTTACCCGCACCATCTCCTCGCACATCCGCCACGGGTCGGGTACGTGCTCCAGAACGTTCGACGAGTAGCAGATGTCCACCGAGGCGGTGGCGAACGGCATGTCCAATGCGCTGCCGAGCACCCGGCCCGGCTCCACGATGCCACCGGCGCTCATCTCGGAGATGTCCGGTTCAACCCAGATGTAGCGGGCACCGGCCTGCCGGAAGGCGGTGCGGAAGTAGCCGGGGCCGCCGCCGACGTCCAGGACGAGGGAGCCGGCCAGAGCGGTGAAGTGGCTGAGTTGGTGCACCGAGTCGGCGGCGAGCAGCGAGTAGAAGCAGGCCGGGTCGACCGGTTCACGCCGAGCGGCGCGGAAGAGCCTGACGGACCGCCCGATCGAGGTTCTGGCGATCGGCGCCGGCGAGGAGCCCACGGACGCAGATCCGGGTGCCGGTGTCCGTGCCTGCGGTGCCGGTGCCGGTGCTGCCTGCGTCGACGGGGTCACCGGCGCCGGCTCCGAGGCTTCTGCCGGCCCGCCACCGGCTACGGCGGGCACATCTGGGATGGATGAGGATCCGCGTGGGGCGGACACCGTCTCGGCCATGCCGGGACACTAACACCCATGGACGCAGCCGAAATGTGACCTTATCGGGCGCGTTCGCCCGAGTACGGAAGATCTTTCGATCACCGTTCGGGTGTCGGACGGCCGGACCTGGGAACCGGTGCCGGCGCCACGCCGACCGGGACGATACGTGACACTTGTTCGTCCTTGTAGGAGCGACCGAGGACAGGGCGTCGAGCCGGACGTCCAATCCTTGGTCGCTGCTGAATGCAGGGATTCACATGCAGGGATCCATTGGTACTGGATGACGACGTCCACCTACCCGGAGTGATCATGCTTGAGCTGGTTGCCGGTGCCAACCGGTCGTTGCCGGACGGTGCTCTGTCCGTTCGCGTGGCCGGACCGTTCGACCTGTCGCTCCTCGTCACCAGTGAGAACGGGAAGGTCGCCGCGGACGAGGACTTCGTCTTCTACAACCAGCCGTCCGCACCCGGAGCCCGGCTGACCGGCGACGGCGCCAGCGTTGACCCGGGCCGGCTGCGTCCCGCGGCGACCCGGGTGGTCGTCGTCGTGAGCCCGGCCGACGCGGCTTTGGTGCTCGGACGGTTGCCGTCACCGGTCCTGGATATCCATGGCCAGGACGGGTCCCTCATCGTGCGCTTCACCCCACCACAGCCACACCACGAGACCGTTCTCCTGCTCGCGGAGATCTACCAGCGCGGGGGTGGTTGGAAGGTCCGGGCGCTCGGTCAGGGCTACGCCGACGGCCTCGCCGGGCTGGCCCGCGACTTCGGCGTCCAGGTCGACGATGACGGCGCTACGCCGGCGAGCCCGTCGGCGACCCTGCCACCGAGGCCGGGGCAGCCGTCTGCTCCATCGGCTGCCGCTGGTCGGGACGTGGTCCTACAGGTCGTGGCGTTGGCCAATGCCGAACGGGCCAGGGTGGGCGAGCGGCCCCTTACGGTGGACGCCTGCCTGGTCCTGGCGGCACAGCGACACAGCGAGGACATGGCGGCGAACAGCTACATGGATCATGTCAGCCTGGACGGGCGGACGATGTCCGACCGTGCGACTGCGGCCGGCTACCGATACCGGGTATTGGGCGAGAACGTCGCGGCCGGTCAGCGCAGCCCGGCGGAGGTGGTGGCCGGCTGGATGAACAGTCCCGGACACCGCAGGAACATGCTCAACGGGGAGTTCACCCAGATCGGGGTCGGCTACGCGTGTGGCGGCAGTTACGGCACCTACTGGACCCAGGTTTTCGGGACCCCTGCCTGACGAAGCAGTACACGCCTACTGTAGTCACTACGTACGTACAGCTTCGCGTCGGCTGGGGTCTCCGGTCGACGCTGGTCGGTCGATCCGGGGACCCCAGAACCGGGCGGTTTCCGCGCATCCGCATAGTAATGATTGCCGGTGCTGCGGGTGGGGGCTACGGGGACTGCTGGTAGACGTGAACGTAGTCGACGTCGACGCTGCTGGGGAATGCGGTGGCGCCGTCGGGCGCACCGCCCCAGCTGGAGGGACCACCCACGTCCAGGTTCACCATCAGGTACATCTTGTCCGAAGGAACCAGGTTGGTCAGGCGACCCGTCTGCACGCCGTCGATGTAGAAGGTCAGCGATCCCGGCTCCCACCTGACGGCGTAGTTGTGATACTCGGTACTCCAGTCCGGATTCTTGGTCTTGAACTGGTTCTCGCCGTGGTTCTTGGTGTGCAGTGTCTGGTAGATGGTCGTCCGGTCCTCACCGATGAATTCCATGATGTCGATCTCATCGGGTGTGTAGGCCGGGTTGTACAGCCAGATCGCGGGCCAGAACCCCTTGCCTTTCGGCAGTTTGGCACGGACGTCCACGTAGCCGTAGGTGAAGAAGTACCTCTGGTCACTGTTTATGATGCCGCTGGTGTACGGAAATATTCTGCCCTTGAAATTGTAGGAGTTCCTGGACGCGGTTAGGTGCGCCTTGCCGTCGCTTTGCGTCACCGCGGAGGGCGAGTAGCAGTTCTGCGAGCCGTGGTTGCCGGAGTTGGCGCCGCACTGAGCGCCCTGCCAGACGTTGGTGACCCATTTGCCGATGTCTAGCGCGGCCCCGTCGAATTCGTCGCCGAATACCAGACGCCAGCTGTCGTCAAGCCCCGGAGGCCGGGTGGAAGGGGCGGACGCAAGCAGCGGACGAGGTGGGTTCGTGGTCGACGGGGTCGGGATGTGCACAAGCGGTGGTGCCGGAACCACCGCTGTCCCCGACGGTGCGGGTGCGGGTGCGGGTTCGGCCGTGGCCGCGGATGCGGTGGGTGATGATTGCGCCGCAATGTAGGCTGCGGCGGCTCGCTGCGCTATGGAAGAGGCGGACGCCGACGATGCCGGCGGCGTGGATGCCTGGGGGGCCTGGCAGGCAGCCAGGCCGACACCTACCGGTAGTGCCAACGTCATCGCCAAGAGCCGCCACCGGGCTCGGAACATCGATCTGGTCGATACAGAGGACGGAAGTCTAGGCAACATGAGTCCTTACATGTCCGGTCCCCTCCGGCAGGAGGGAGCGTAACACGCTCCTATGTGTGCACCTGGCGCCGATAAGCAATAGTTGAACATCCTAACGGCAACGGATCGATGTTCAGGATGATATGTCCCGATAGACTCCGGTCATACAAGAAATGATCGTATGTGTCAGGTCTGTCGCCTCGGCCTGTCAGGCTCCGGCGAGCAGCCGTCGTCGCTGTGGGCGAGGACCGTACGCTGGTACTCGTCAAGCATCTGGCACATCTCCCTCTCTTCCACCGGGGACCGCAGTTGCTGGAAGCCGATGATGCTCATCCCCATCATCCCCATCATCGTCAGCACCCGTGCCCGGGCGGGGTCGGTCACGACTGCGGTCACGACTGCGGACACGACGGACAGGATTGCCTTCTCGCGACGCCGGTCCACACGCTCCTGCACCACGCCGACGGTGGAGCCGGTGTGACTCCACGCCCGGATGGCGGCTTCGGTGTCGTGGGGCACACCCAGCGCGAACTCCGTCAGCGCGCCGGTCCTGGCGACCGCGTCTCCGCTGACGGTAGCCAACGTGGTGAGCCGGTCGTTCTGCTGGGCTTCCCAGTACTCGAACAGCCGGTCGACGAAACCCTTCCAGCTCCCGAAGTAGTGGTAAAAAGAACCGCTGGTGACCCCGACCGACGCGTACAGCTTGCCGATACGCAGGTTGTCGAAGCCCTCAGTGGTGACGATCTCCATAGCCGAGACGAAGTACCGGTCTCGCGTCACCAGCGTGGGCACGAGACACTCCCGCTCTGCGTCCGCGGACGCCGATGAATATGGTCCCACCTCACTATAACTTCCGCCGTGTCGGTACGGCCGGTGGCTCGTGTATCAGGACCGCTCGCCCGCCCGACAACACGTGATCGGGCGAGCCCGACCATCACAGGGCCGTCCACCGCACGATCTCCTCGATCGCGGTCGGGATCGTCGCCTCGAACTCCTCCGCCAGGATTCTGCGCCGGTCCGGGAAGCTGTACTTAACCGGGACTATAAAGAGAGTTATGGTGGCTCTCAGGAGCGTGTCGCGGCAGCACGCGGCCGCCACCGAGTCAGCCGATCCGCGAGACTCGAAGGAGCCGTAATGACGCTGCTGCCATCGAGCACCGACGACACCGGCACCGACGGCACCGCCGGACCAGCCGGTCCCACGGCCCGGGCGGCCGTCGACGGTCCGGCCGGTTCCGGCGAAGCCACCCCCGAACAGGTGGCGGACGTCGTCGCCCGGCTGCGCAAGAGTTTCGCCGGGGGCCGGACGCGAAGCCTGGCGTGGCGTGTCGACCAGCTGCGGGCGATCGAGCGGCTGGTCACCGAGCATGAGACGGACATCGCCGAGGCGATCGGGGCCGACCTCGGCCGGGCGGTGGTGGACTCCTGGTTGGGCGATGTCGCCCCGGTCCGGACCGAAGCGGCCTACGCCCGCAGACACCTGAGGTCCTGGATGCGGCGCCGGCGCACCGGCATGCCGCTCGTGGCGAGGCCCGGCCGGGCGTGGTACCAGTACGAACCGCTCGGCGTCGTGCTGGTCATCGGCCCGTGGAACTACCCGGTCTACCTGTCGCTCGGCCCGCTGGTCGGCGCCGTCGCGGCGGGCAACTGCGCCGTCATCAAACCGTCCGAGCACGCCCCGGTCTGCTCGGCCCTGCTCGCGCGGCTCGTCCCGCAGTACCTCGACCCCGACGCGGTGGCCGTCGTCGAGGGCGAGGCCCAGGCCACCCAGTTGCTGCTCGATCAGGGTCTCGACCACGCCTTCTTCACCGGCGGTCCGGAAATCGGCAAGATCGTGATGGCGTCCGCCGCGCGGCACCTCACTCCGGTCACCTTGGAACTGGGTGGCAAGAGTCCGGCGATCGTCACCCGCCACGCCGACCTGGAGGTCGCGGCCCGCCGCATCGCCTGGACGAAGCTGCTGAACTCCGGGCAGACCTGCATCGCGCCGGACTACGTGCTGGTCGAAACCGAGGTGCGCGACCGCTTTGTCACCCAGCTCGTCCAGACGATCCGCGGCTTCCGCTCCGGTGCCCCGGCCACGCTTCCCATCGTCAACCGCCGTCAGTTCGAACGGCTGGCGGCGCTGCTCGATGGCGCCGGTGGCACCGTCGTCCTCGGCGGGTCGGTGGACGCTGACCGCGCGGCCGTCGAGCCGACGGTCGTCGTCGACCCCGACCCGGACGCGCCCGTCATGCGGGAGGAGATCTTCGGGCCGATCCTGCCAGTGGTGGGCGTGTCGTCGCTGGACGAGGCCGTCACCCTGGTCAACCGTGGTCCCAAGCCGTTGGCGACCTACCTGTTCAGTTCGGCGAAGTCCGAGCGTGAACAGGTGCTGCGCGAGGTCAGCGCGGGTGGCATTGTGATCAACCATGCCGCGGTGCACTGCCTCGTCCCGCAGCTGCCCTTTGGCGGCGTCGGTAACAGCGGGATGGGCGCCTACCACGGACGGTGGGGGTTCGAGACGTTCAGTCACCGCAAGGCGGTGCTGTCGAAGCCGGCGCGGCCGGATCTGTCGCTGATCTACCCGCCGTACTCGGCCCGCG